>JAICKT010000129.1 GCA_025927795.1 Parafilimonas sp.
ACGCCCTGCATAAAACTTATCATCAAAATAAACATAGCAATGCCAAACGTTACTCCAAGAATAGCAACAATAGTTTGCTTTTTTCTTGAAAGCATTTGTTTTTTTGATATGCTGAAATTTACATTCATGCAAATTCTATTGTGCAGGAAGAAGTACCTGCGATGATTCATTCAAACCCTTAACGATTTCTGTTTCATCTAAAGTGTTGATGCCTGTTTGCACAGCAATCGTTTTTGTTTTGGCGTTTTGTTTTACCTGCACGCTGTCGTCTGCAATCATTGCCGCACGTGGAATTACAAGCACATTATTTTTCTTTTGTATGATGATGTTCGCCTCAATGGAACTGTGTATAAATGGCTGCTGCATTGTATCTGTAAACATTGCATCAACACGAAATGTTTGATCAGCTTCATTCATTAAAGGATATAAGTGTGTAATAACCGCATGATAAATCTTGTTGCCGGTAATGTCTGTTCTTAATAAAACCTGCTGACCTGATTTTATTTTATTAATATCTTCCTGGTCAACTGCGAGTTTTATAATACGATTGGATGATTCACCCAACAATGCAACAATATCATTTGGCTTAACTGTTTCTCCCTGCTCTTTATAAGTTTGAAATACTGTTCCGCTTGATTCGCTTCTTATAAAATAGTTATTCAAATCTGTTTGCGCATCTGTTAACTGGCTTTGTGCGGTATGCAACGCAAGGTTTAAATCATTCAATGTTAAATGATATTTTTCTTGTGTTGACCGCAGTTGATTTTTTGATAAAATGTATTGCGTATAAGCAGCATCTAAATTATTTTTTGTGCCGATGTTCTCATCCCACAAATTTTTTAACCGAAAGTATGTTGATGAATCATTACTCAGTTTTGTTTGCGCACTTTGCATTGAAATTTTCAAATCAGTTAATATGCGGGATTGTGCTGAAAGATTTGCCTTTGCTATGTTATAATTAGTTTGTGCTGCTTCAAATCTTGTTGACTGCGCATCATTTTTTATAACATAGAGAATTTGATTTTTTGTAACTGCATCACCTTCTTTTACTAATTTTTTAATAACCGTTCCGTTGCTTAATGCAAACACATTGTATTCGTTGTTAGAAATAATTTTTCCAGATGCATACACCGTTTCAACAATGTCTTTTCGTTGTGGATGAATGATGCTTTGCCGGGAACATGATGTAAATACAACGTATGCACTAAAAATTAAAAAAAGGCGCATAATATAATTGCGTGATCTGTTGAACTGCTAAAATAAAAATGCAGTACAGGTAATTGGTGACGGATGTCAGTAAAAAGACTGATGCTTATCAGGCAACATGATTCTTGTTGCAATATCATTAATCTCATAAAATCTTAGGTAATACATCATAAAGTTTCTTCGCGCTCCTTCAAACATTCTTTTTCTGAAAAACACTGAATTATTCTATTTTAGAATTTTTACTCTATTTATGTGTAATGAACACAGGAAGTTTATGTTCTTTCAGAATATTACCTATAAAACTCTTTTTAAAAATTTCAGAAAAACCAGTTCTACCATAACTACCAGCAATAAGTATGGGTGATTTTTGCGCTTTTATCCAGGCAGATAAACGGAATAAATCTTTATCGAGCGTTAAGAAATTTAATGCGCTGAAATGCCGTGCTGCCAGTTCATGAATCAGCACTTCATCAGGCATTTTTCGTTCTCCTTCTGAATCTTCATACACAACAACAGCTTCTTTATTGCAGAACTCATTCAGTACATAAGCAAACTGTTTAATTGCATATACAGAAGATTTGCTGCCATCATAAGCAAATATTATATTTTCAGGAAATTGAAATTTTTGAGGAACTATTAAAACCGGACACTCTGCCAAATGCAAAATTGATTGCAAATACCCTTGAGGTTCTGTTGATTCAGCCAAATTATAAAATGCTTCTGCGCTAACAATTAAAAGATCCGCAAAACGTGTTTCTTTTTCCAGTTCCTGAACAATTAAATTATCTGTATCATTATGTATGCGATATTCAATATTATTTTTTTGGCATGATGATTCAAACCATTGAATTCTCTTTTTAATTTCTTCCTGCGAAATTGCTTCAATCTCCGGCGAATAAGCGGGCACGCCCATTCCGCCGTAGTAACTCATTATGGGTTCAGCATAATAGGAAACTTCTCTGAGAAAAACGCCGGTTACCAACACAGGATTGATTTCATTTAATTGTCTTATGAATTCGAATGCACCTTCAGGCAATTTATTTTCTGCAATTGCAATTAATATTTTTTTCATAAACGATTTTTTGAGAATTAAAATTATAATTGAAGGTGAACGGAGATGATGATATTGCTCATTGAAGCACATGAGTAATATCATATAAGAAAATGCAGAATGAATAACGATTATAAAAACGAAACAGCTTCTGTTAGTTCCTCAAAGAAAATAATATTGTTTTCCTGCAGGTAAGTTTTAGCCGGTTGCATTATTTCACCGCCAAGCAATATGGGAAATATTTTTGTTTTGAAATTGTTTTGAACAAACAGTTTACAAATGGCTTCTGGGTTCGTCATAAATTGCGGCGTGATGAGGACATAAATCGCATCTGCATTAAAATTATCGGCAACTTTTAAAGCTTTAGAATATCTTTCATAGGATGCATCACCAATAATATCAACAGGATTATTTTTTGACCAATGTGATGGCAATACTTGGCTCAATTTTTCAATTTCATCTATACTTAATACATAAAGTTTATCGCTGATTAAATCACTCATTACCGTTCCTGCGCCGCCTGCATTTGTAACGATTAAAACTTTTTTAAAATCATAAGGATATAAAAGTCCGTTTACATCATTCAACATTTGAGCACCTGCAGCTTTTAGCAAGCCAACAAACATTTCGTAATTGCCTGCCATATTTCCTGTATGAGAAAATGCTGCTTTCCTCGCCACTTCTGTTTTGCCTGCTTTAAAAACTCTGATTTTAGATTTGCTTTTTCTTATTGCTCTTAATAAATTTTTACCGTTTGAAATTCCTTCAACATATAAATTAATTGCACTCGTTCCCTGATAAGAATTAATGATGTCAGCAAAGTCAACATCAGACATATTGCCTACCGAAATTATATTTTCAAACCCAATTTTTTTCAACGCGGCTTTGTCCATTAATTCTGCAACAATAGCACCTGATTGCGAAAATAAATTTGCATCGCCCTTTATAATATCATGCGTACCAAATGTGAGATTCAATCCATCTGTATAAATGCCGATGCAGTTTGGTCCTATAACATTTATATGATTTGTTTCAGCAAGTTCTTTTAAAAAATTTTCGTCTCTTCCTGCTTCTTTAAAACCCGCAGTAATGATGATAATATTCTTAACTTTTTTTGTAACGAGTTGCTGAATGGTTTCTTTTATAGCATTAACAGGAATTGCAATAACTGCAGTATCAACCAAAGGGAGTTCATCAATTGTATTATAAACTTTTTTATTAAACAACTCCTTCAAATGTGGATTTACATAAAAAATATTTTCATTCTCCGCGGTATTTTTTGCAAGTGCATAGCCAATCTTTTCTTTATGTTCACTCACACCAATAACAGCAATTTTTTTTGGAGAAAATAATTCAGGTATATATTTTATATTTTTTGAACCGAGATTTGAACTGCATTTTATTACCCGTGCATCAACAACCGTTAATGCATCTTCGGCAAGCATAACAGGATTAATATCCATTTCCTGCACATCAATTTGCTGTAGTTTTTTTACGAGATCAACTATAAGCTGAATATTATATTTCTTTCCGCGAAAACCTTTTGTAAAAAGCGTTGAAATTTTTGTTTGCGCAATCGCATTTTTTATTTCATCTTCATCAGCTTCGCTGTCAATAAAACAAATGTCTTTAAACAATTCTGTAAAAATTCCGCCGGCACCAAATACAATTACTTTTCCAAAACAGGCATCATTTACTATTCCAAAAAATAACTCGATACCTGGCTGCATTTTGCTGACAAGAAATTTATCATCATCATCAATATGAATATTATGTTGCTGAAGATTGCATTCAATACAGCGCTTTGCTTTCCTTAATGCCTCCCGGTTTTCAATATTTATAACTACAGCGCCTGCATCTGTTTTATGAACTACTTTATCAGAAAGTATTTTTAAAGCAACAGGATAAAAATTTATATCCGGTTCCTCATTAATATTAAAAACTTTGTATTGTGGTGTATTGATGTTATAATTATTCAGCCAGTCGTATATTTCATTCTCCAGCATAATCTTTAATTAAATTGATGTTGCAATACTTAAACACCAAACGGGTATGTTTCCGGTATTTGATGACCATCGGGTTGAATATGCAACGGATGTAAAGCTTTTGTTTTATCTATATAAATAAATGCATCATAGCGTGAAGGAATTACACTTGGAACATAATTGCCATATTCCCATTGAGGGTTATATACAACACCAATTGCGCGATGACCAATTTCTTTTTCTCCCCATACTTCTTTCATGTTTTTATTCATAAAAATAATGCGGTCTTTTGCATCAGCCTCATGTAAAATAAATTCCCAGCTATCAGCTTTTGCTTTTGGAACATCCATACGTCGCATTACATCACCCCAGTTTCTGCCTGCAATTACACTGCCTTTATAAGAACCAAAGCCAACACTAAAAACACCATCATGATAATGTTGTTCATTCACCAACTGACCAACATTTACCATATTATCAAGCCGCATGTCTGTTGCACGTGCATCGCCAATATGCGTGTTATGTTCCCAAACAATTGCTTTTGCATGCATGCCGTGATGCTGCATCAAACGATTCAGCGTGTCCACCATGTGATGGTCGCGAATGTTCCATGATTGTGGTCCGCCTTTAATCATGGTACGATAATATCTTTCTGCATTCACAGCCACTATTGCATTTTGTTCTGTGTTTAAAGTTGCTTCAGGATCTGAATTGTATTGCTGCATTCTTTTTCTTATTTCGATGAGCAAATCAATCACTTCACTTTCGCAGGAAGCAGGCACCCATGCATGTTGTGTCGCTCTTGCATACGATTGGCCTTCATCTTCACTGTACGGTTCAAAACACTTCCATGCGTCCATCGCAACTTCCTTCGCTTTTGGATCAACCTTATCTAAATATTTTATGATGGCTTCAAGGCTCTCCCATAAACTGTAAACATCTAAACCATAAAAACCAATGCGATTGTTTTGCGGAAAATTTTCATTGTATTTACGCATCCATTCTGCCAGTGCAACAATCTCCCAATTTGCCCACATCCATGTTGGCCAGCGATTGAATTCACGCAATGCTTCCTGTGCAGTTTCTGCTGCATCTTTATAATGTTTTACGTACCGGTTCAAGCGGTAGCAATCCGGCCAATCGCCTTCAACTGCAATAAATGAAAATCCTTTTTCTTTTATTAATCGCTGACTGATTTTTGAACGCCAGGTATAATATTCATGCGTGCCATGCGATGCTTCACCCAACAAAACATATTTTGAATCTCCAATGGCTTTTATCAATTCATCCAAAGCATTTTCATTATTCAGTTCAACAGAATTTTCTTTTATCAATTGATTAAGTTCTATGGTTTGCCCACTGCCTTCTTTTAAAAAAGATATCTGCATAAAATTTTTTATAAAGGTCAAAATTTTTTATAAAACAGAACCATGAGCAAGATCATTCTTATTGCTGATGATGGTCATTTTTATTTCTTGCTATGAATACTTATTTCGTATTATCTAATCACTTGTATGCAACAAATCATAGTTAATAATCCAAATAATAATTACAATGAAGTGCATGAAAACAAAATTTCAGTCAGCATTCCTGTTGATAATTTTTCTATTAACGCTTACTTATATTTACCTGAACAGCCGGCTGCACTTGTAATCTTCTCACATGGCAGCGGAAGCAGCCGTTTTAGTTCGAGGAATAATTATGTAGCTGAAATGCTGTGCAGAAATAATATGGCAGCGTTACTTGCTGACCTGCTTACACCACATGAAGATGCGGCTATTCAAAACCGTTTTAATATTTCTTTATTAACAGAACGCTTGAAACAAATAACGCGGTTGGCAGTTCAATACGCTCCATTAAAAAATTTACCCGTTGGTTATTTTGGTGCAAGTACAGGAGCGGCTTCAGCGCTTAATGCAGCCGCAGATTTAAAGAATGAAATTAAAGCCGTTGTAACCAGAGGTGGAAGACCAGACCTTGCAAGAGAAGATGCTTTGCGTGAAGTTGTGTCGCCAACGTTATTAATTGTTGGATCACTTGATAATGAAGTTATCAGCCTTAATAAGAAAGTATTTCAAAAACTTAAATGCAAAAAAGATATTCAGATAGTACATGGTGCTTCGCATTTGTTTGAAGAAAAGGGGAAACTTCATATAGTGTCGGATCTTGCTGCTGAGTGGTTTGAAAAATATCTTGTTGAACCTTTTGTTGCAAAACAGCAAGCACAAACCTTTTAATTATGTTTTTTCTCAACCGATATGATGCCGCAATGAAATTAGCACCGCTTCTCGAAAAATATAAAAACGAAGAAGGCGTAATACTGGCTGTGCCACGCGGTGGTGTTCCTATTGGTTATTATCTAGCAATGCATTTTGATTTTCCTTTAGACTTATTAATGACGAAAAAAATTGGTCACCCTGCAAATGAAGAATTTGCTATTGGCGCTGTAGGACTTGAAGACAGTGTTGTAGATAAATTTTATAATGTGCCTGACTATTATATTGAACATGAAATTAACCGCATTCGCAGATCGCTTGTTGAACGGTATAAAAAATTTATGGGCGACAGAGAACCTGTTAACATAAAAAACAAAATTGTAATTGTGATAGATGATGGTATTGCTACCGGCAAAACAATTTTAGCTACGCTGAAATTATTGCGCAGTCAACATCCAAAAAAATTGGTGGTGGCTGTTCCTGTTGCTTCTGAAGAAGCTGCGAATCTTATTAAAAAAGAAGTGGATGATTTTGTTTGTCTGCATATACCTGAACCTTTTGGTGGTGTTGGCAGGTTTTATAACGATTTCAGCGAAACAACTGATGAAGAGGTAATAGCTTTGCTGAACGAACTAAATTCAAGAAATAGAGCCGCGTAATTATTTTGTGCGTGTAAAAATTAATGCATCTTATCAAGAAGATATTCCGGTGCTAAAAGAAAAAATTATCTAATCGGAAAGCAAGGCAGATAGAATTATTGATTCACTGAATGTACCTGCACTTATTGCACATCGCTGAAAGCTTTATGATGAACATCATTATTCTTAATGCTATACATCATACAATTTCAATTTGCTATAAAATAATGTTGCGGTAAATAATTTTTATGCAAGTCTTTTTTTCAATTTTCTGGTGGATTTATTTCTGTATATTTTATTCAGGCTTTCCTTTATTATGTATTTTGATCTATTTTATTTCAAAAAATAAAAATCTTCAGCAAACTGTAAAACAGAAAATATATCCTTTGCTGCCGGTTGCTTATGCTTTTGTATCATCCTGCTTTTGGATTTTAATATTATATACAGGACGAATAAATTTTGTGATTGAAAGAATTGCATCACTTGCGCCATCTATGTTAGCAATACTATACGGTTTATCAGCATTGCTTTTCTGGCTGCCTGCTTTCAGACAAAATATTAAACTGAGTTTCCTGCATAGTTTACCACTCTTTTTATTAGCTCCACTAAATATGCTATTAAACTCATTACGACACAAGGTTGTGCATCATGATTATATTTCTACGCTATTTCGCATTTATACTGCGGGGTTTTTAATTTATATCATCGCAATACTTTTCTTATTGCTCCTGCGATGGATAATGCTTCGCGTATTTCCTTATAGTCAACAACATAAAAACGAACAGAGAATTTTATAGTCTTACAAATTCTTAAATTTATGTATCGAAGTATCTTTTGATAAATATTTTAGGTTAAGCAATGCAAACTCCGGATACCATGCGCGCAATGGTGCTTGAACAACAAAAGCAACCACTTGTTTTAAAAACATTGCCCGTTCCTTCACCTGCACCACAGCAGGTACTTATAAAAATAATTGCATGCGGTGTTTGCAGAACCGATTTGCATATTGCAGATGGTGAACTCATGCATCCAAAACTGCCATTGATTGTTGGTCATGAAATTGTTGGTATTGTTGTGCAAAAAGGAAGCTATGTTTCCCGGTTAAAAGAAGGAGATATTGTTGGTGTTCCCTGGCTGGGTTATACTTGTGGCAAATGTAAATATTGTTTAAAGGGCAAAGAAAATCTTTGCGAAAATGCATTATTCACCGGTTATACAATTGACGGCGGTTATGCAGAATATACGATAGCTTATGAGGCATATTGTTTTCCGCTTCATGCAATGTATGCCAATGCAACCGGTGCGCCGCTCATGTGCGCAGGACTTATCGGTTATCGCTCTTATAGTATGATTGATGATAATGCCGAGAACATCGGTATTTATGGCTTTGGTGGTGCAGCGCATATTTTAACGCAGGTTGCTATTTATCAACATAAAAAAATTTATGCATTTACGAGAGATGGAGATATAAGCGCACAACAGTTTGCATTAAGTCTTGGTGCTGTATGGGCCGGAGATTCTTCAATGCCTTCGCCTGTAAAACTTGATGCTGCTATCATATTTGCACCTGTTGGAAGCCTTGTTCCAAAAGCATTACAGGATGTTGATAAAGGTGGAATCGTCGTTTGCGGCGGCATACACATGAGTGATATTCCTGCGTTCAATTATGATATTTTATGGGAAGAGAGAAGCATTCAATCTGTTGCCAATCTTACAAGAAAAGATGGTGAAGAATTTTTAAAGCTCGCTGCGAACGCAAATATCAAAACAGAAACAAAATTGTTTGCTTTGCAAGAAGCCAATGAAGCATTGCAGGAATTAAGGGAAGGAAAATTTAGTGGCGCTGCCGTTCTGATGATATCGTGATAATTAATTGCTCTATGAAGTTAGAAAAAGTTATGATACGCTTTTTACACCAGTTGCTGTATTAACTCAACCAACTTTTGCACCAAACAGATAACCAACCAATGCTGACATTAGCATTGCAAATGTTCCCCAAAAACAAATTCTTAATATTGATTTAGTAATTACAGAACCACCTGCTCTTGCTGCAATTACACCGGAGAATGCAAGAAAAATTATAGAGCAACCGTATTGAAAATATATCATTTGTTTAAGTGGTGCTATAAAAGAAACAATCAATGGCAATAAGCCACCTGCAATAAACGAACAAGCAGATGCAAACGCTGCCTGAAAAGGTTTTGCTTGTGTAATTTCATTAATGCCCAATTCATCTCTTGCATGTGCCGCCAATGCATCATGATTATGTAGCTGAACAGCAACTTCGATTGCAAGCTCATGTGTAAGACCTCTTTTCTCATAAAGCTTGGCTAACTCTTTTAATTCCACATCAGGCATTTTTTCCAGTTCTTTTTTTTCTCTTTCTAAATCGGCTTTTTCCACATCAGATTGTGAACTCACAGAAACATATTCGCCCGCTGCCATTGACAATGCTCCTGCAACCAAACCCGCAAGCGCCGCCAATATTATAGGGTTTCTTGTTGTGCTGGCTGCTGCAACACCGATAGCTAAGCTCGTTGTTGAAAGTATCCCATCATTTGCGCCTAATACCGCAGCTCTTAACCAACCACTCCTGTTTATATAATGTTTTTCAAGTTCCATAATACAATTATTATTTACTGTGATGTGTTGGAAATGTATAATAAATTGAGAACAACATAAAACTTATAGCTTCTTCATTACAAATCTCTTTGTTACTTCAGCAAAAATGATGTAAGTAATTATTATTAGCATAACGCTTAAAAAAATATTTAAAGGCAAAGGATATAATTCAAAATCTTTTGCAAAAGGAATATATGGAATAACTAAACAGGCAATAAGTGTAAATAAACTTGAAATCAGTAAATATTTTGAAGGTTTGCTTTTGATAAATAAATTACGTGTTCTTAATACAAGTAGAATTAAAATTTCTGATAGCAGGCTTTCCATAAACCAACCGGTTCTAAAAATTTCAGGCTTTGCATGAAAATAACTGTACAATATGCCAAACGTTATAAAATCGAATAAAGAGCTTTGCAAACCGAATACAATCATAAATTTCCGGATGTATTTTATGTCCCATTTCCTTGGTTTAATTATAAGTTCTTTATCTACATTATCTGATGCAATGGAAATTGCAGGTAAATCACTTAAAAAATTATTTAATAAAATCTGCACCGGAAGCAATGGCAAAAAAGGTAAAAGCAGAGATGCTACTGCCATGCTGATCATGTTACCAAAATTGGCGCTTGTGGTAACATAAATATATTTCATCGTGTTCATGAAAGTTCTTCTTCCTTCTTCAACACCTTGTCTTATTACATCAATATCCTGGTCGAGCAACACAAGGTCTGCTGCTTCTTTTGCAACATCAACAGCATTGTTAATTGAGATACCCACATCCGCCGCCTTTAAAGCGTTTGCATCATTAATTCCATCACCTAAATAACCAACCGCATGACCGGTTTGCTGAAATGCTTTTACTATTCTTTCTTTCTGTTCCGGCACCACTTCTGCAAACACATCTGCACGTCTTACATTCATACGCAGCACATCATCTGTCATCGTATCCAAATCTTTTCCGCTTATTACTGTTTCCGCATTCAAACCAATTTGCAAAGCAAGGTGTTTTGCAACAAGATGATTATCGCCTGTAATAATTTTTAAAACTATACCTGTTTCTTTCAAACGATTGATAGATTCAATAATTCCTTTCTTTGGTGAATCAGATAAAACAAGAAATCCAAGAAATATCATTTGCGTTTCATCGTCTTTATTAATTACCGGGTCATCGCTTACATCTTTATAACAAATAGCAATTGTTCTAAATCCCTGCTCACTAAATTTTTCATACTGTGTTTGAATAGTTTTTTTCAATACATCATTAAGAATTATTTTTTCAGTGTTTGAGCTTTCTGCTTCAGTACATA
>JAICKT010000097.1 GCA_025927795.1 Parafilimonas sp.
CGATAAATGAAACTTAAACGCAATTGCCTGCTTTCATTTCCGCCATGCACATGCATATACTGACCGGCAAAATTACTTGTGGCAGTATAGCGCAAAGTTTGAAATATATCTGTAACCGTTGCTTTTGCGGTTGCTTTTCCCTTGAATAAGTTTTGTTGTATGCCGCCATCAACACTCCATATTGCATCAGTTTTAAAAGTTCCCTGCCATATTGATGGTGAAGAATAAAAGCCGCTTAATTCAAGTGTTGTTGCCCTTGCCACTTTAAATGTTTGTTGCGCATAAACATTTACTGCATAAACATCCAAATCAATTGTTCTGCCAGTACCAAAATTTGCTTTGTAATGAGAATAATAAGAATTCACCTTTGCAAATACACTGTACCATTTCTTTTGCCATGGCATGCTTATGTTTAAGCTTGTTATATCCTGCGTTGCAAGATTTTTCTTTGTTATAAAAGTTTTTGATCTATCGGCTGTGTCTATTATTTGCGAAAACACATCGTTAACATGGCTGTATGTTAAACGCGTTGTTAATTTATAACCAAGTGTGTTTGTTAATGAAACGCTGTTTGTGTACTGCGGTGTTAATTGTGTATTACCTTTTTGATAAGTGTATTCATCTAATTTAAATTCAAAGGGATTTAAATCCTGGTATGCAGGTCTGTCAATTCTTCTGCTATAACTTAACCCCCATTGATTTTTAGGATTTTTATTAAAGGTAATTGCAGCACTCGGAAAGAAATCAGAATAATTTCTTTTGAATACAGAATCATAAACAACATAATTGTTACCATTCCACCTGTTGCCGTTTGATGTGCCTTCCGAATTTGTATTTTCAATACGCACACCTGCCTGTATCATTATGCTTTTAAACTGGCGGTTATAGTTTATATAACCAGCATTAATATTTTCTTTATAGTTGAAATCATTGCTGCGCAGTGTATCAAGAAATTTATCGCTTGTATAAACATTATAGCGATCAAAATTATTGGTTGTTTTAACATAAGAGAATTTGCCGCCATAACCTAATCTTCCTTTCATGAAATTCTGTTCGTAATCTGCTTTTACAGAATAAATATCAATTTTTGTTGGAGCGATCATGTTATAGATATATTGATTTTCCAGGTCAACTCCTGTAGGATCATAATAAAAGTTTGGCTGATACTGATTGCTTTTAATATTATAATATCCATAGTCTGCATCAACATTTAATTCATGACCAGATGTATCTGCAAAATGATAATTAAGATTTGCATTTACATTATCTCTTGAGCCTACACTTTTATTATTTGCTTTAAGAATTCTGTCAATGGTATTTGTTGGTTGGTATGTTATAGTTGTGCTGCTTTGATTTGAAAAATGCGGGCTCGCAAGGTTACCATTTACCATTACACCAATTGTATTGCGGTTGTTGATAAAGTAATCCATGCCTGCTTTAAAATTGTGGCTGTTATTATCGAAAAGCATTTTTGAATGCTGATCGAATATTGTATCTAACTGTACCCTGTAAATATCCATAAAGCCCTGGTTGCGGTTATTATTAAAATTATAATTACCGAAAAGATTTACTTTTTTGTCGCGGTGATTAAACGAAATACCTGCATTATATTTTGGATAAATACCAATGTTGTATCCTGCATTTACAGAACCATTTGTGCCAAATGATTTATTCTTTTTTAAACGGATATTGATAATACCTGCATTACCTTCTGCTTCATATTTCGCTGAAGGATTGGTGATAATCTCGATGGCTTCAATCTGCGATGACTGCAGCGATTTCAAATATGTTGCAAGGTCGCTACCGCTTAAAGGCGATGGCTTTCCGTCAATATAAATCTGCACACCGTTTTTGCCTGAAAGAGAAATATTTTCATCTTTATCAACAAGTACACCCGGCGATTTACGCAGCAATTCCAGCGCATCATTGCCAACTGAATTAATGCTGTTTTCTACATTTAAAATTGTTTTGTCTGCCTTTACTTCAATCAGTGGTTTTTTTGCAGTAACAGTTACATCTTTTAAACCACCGCTAACTTTTGTAAGCGCAACAACGTCAACATTTATATCGCCGCTGCCTGATACTTCAAAGCTCTTTGAAAATGAATTTGAATAGCCAACAAAACTTGCACTCGTTAAGTAACGACCGCTTTTTATATTTTTAAATTGATATTCGCCTGCCTTATTTGTAATAGCAAGTTTTACAACAGATGAGTCTTTTGCGTTCAATAAAGAAACGCTTGCATTGGCAAGTACAACGCCTTCAACATCTTTTACTAAACCTTTTATGTTTTGCGCTGTTGAAGCAAATGCTGTTAAAATAAATAAACCGAATAACGGTAAAATCTTTTTCATGTTTTACAATTTTTTTATTTATTGGTTGTTACATGGAATGCCATGTAATGGTTATTTGTAGTTGGGGGAGACAGTTGTTCTTAAAAAGTCTTACATCTCGTTTTAAAATAAATTAATTTTTGGTCTGCAAAGTTCATTGCAGGAATGTGAATAATTTGGTGTTTGTTTTATTAATGGTGCAAAGAAACTTATGAGTGGTATTTCATACAATCAGTAATCGGTAAAGCAAGTTTTATTGTAGACGAATAGTAAGTTTTGTGTGATAAATTGAAGTGAGTAAAGAAAGAAAGTCGGTAAAATAAAAAAGTAAAATCTATATTAAACCAGTATTCTGCTTAATATTATTCACGCAAAAATTTTAAGAAAGCAAAGCCACAAAAACAAACTTATTCTTCTTTGCAAACTTTGCTTCTTTGCTTGAATAATTCAAACCGTTTCTGCAACTTTTTCTTCACTAAAATTTGCATTGAACATAGAAATACTTCTTGCAGTTAGTGCAGCAAAATTTTCAAATGCATTGCGTGAAATTTCATCATCACTCATCATAACAGGAATGCCTTCATCGCCACCTTCGCGAATACTTTGTATTAAAGGAATTTGCCCGAGAAATGGTAAATCATATTCTTCAGCTAAACGTTTGCCGCCTTCTTTTCCAAAAATGTAATATTTGTTGCTGGGCAATTCTGCAGGAATAAAATAAGACATGTTTTCAACCAAACCAATTATCGGCACACTTAGTTGTGCCTGTGCAAACATGGCAATACCTTTCTTTGCATCAGCCAAGGCTACATCTTGTGGCGTTGTTACAATTACAGCACCTGTTACAGGAACCGTTTGCATTAATGTAAGATGAATATCGCCGGTACCGGGCGGCATATCAACCACTAAATAATCCAATTCGCCCCAGTCAACATCGGTTACAAATTGTTTTATTGCACTACTTGCCATTGGTCCGCGCCAAACCACTGCACTTTTTTCATCAACCAGTAAACCAATACTCATTAGTTTAATACCGTAACGTTCAAGCGGAATAATCATGCCTTTGCCATTCACATCACGCATCATCGGTCGTTCTCCGCGAACACCAAACATTATCGGCACACTTGGTCCATAAATATCAGCATCCATTAAACCAATCTTTGCATTATGTTGCGATAATGCGAGCGCAAGATTTGCAGCAATAGTGCTTTTGCCTACACCACCTTTTCCGCTTACTACAGCAATAATATTTCTCACCGCAGGTAATATAGCTTTTGTATCGGTGCGTTTGCTGGTTGTGTGTGAAGTGAAATTTATATTTACAATGATGCTCTTATCAATTTGCTGAACTGCATTAATACAATCCGTGCGTATTTTTTCTTTTAAAGGACAAGCGGGTGTAGTTAGCACAATGGTAAAAGAAACAACATTATTATTAATAGAAATATCCTTCACCATGTTAAGCGTAACAATATCTTTTTGAAGGTCGGGCTCGTTTACTTTAGTCAGCGCTTTTAAAATATCATTTTCAGTCATCATCCATATTTTTGTTAAAAACAATTTAAGGGTGCAAAGTTAACTGCCCCTATGGTTTATTTTGTTAAGCTATTATTTTCTTTGCATAGAAATTGATTTGATAAATTGAATGAATAAAGTTTTACAATATTTCTTTTTTGCGGGAATGATTTTTCTTTCGCTAAAAACCACCGCACAAAATCTAACTATAAATAGAGATTCTGTTGTGCAATTGTATGGTGTTGTTATGAGCGCAGACAGTTTGCGCGGTTTGGATGCTACCAGCATTATTGATGAACATGATGGAAGAGGAACCATTACAAATGACCAGGGTGTATTTTCAATTGCGGTTTTAAAAGGAGATAAAATACGTTTTTCAAGTATTGGATTTAAAGATAAAACTGTAACAATTCCCGATACGCTTAAAAGCAGGCATTATTATGTTATACAATTAATGGTGAATGATACAGCTTATTTACCTGCAACCATTTTACGTCCGCGACCAACCCGTGCGCAATTCGAACGAGATTTTGTAAACACAGAAGTACCTGCCGATGCTTTAGAGATTGCACGAAAAAATAATGATGCAGCAACGCGCAAAGCATTACTAATGTCGTTGCCTTCAGATGGGCGTGAAGCATACAATGCGCAGGTGCGGCAACAGGTATCAAAATCTTATTATAACGGTCAGCAACCACCATTGAATATTTTTAATCCTGCTGCATGGGCAGAATTTATACAGGCATGGAAACGCGGTGATTTTAAAAGAAACTCCAGTTCACAATAGCTGCTTATCTTAGCAAGCTGTTTAATTTTTATCTTAAATAATATGATGCGCTACGTCCGTCATGTCAGGGAATTAGAAATTTCATGAATTTTAAAGCTGGCATAACGCAAAAGATTTATCCTAACCGAAATGACATGCTAATGATTAAACAATTTTTATTGTTGCAGGTATTTCACCAAACCATTATCAATACATGAAAATATTATTTACTGCTATCGCTTTCTTTTCAATAACTATTCTTTTCGCGCAAAACAAAACCGAAACAGATAAAACAACAACTGATAATAATATTGTTGTTACAAAGCATCAGCTTAAATTAAATGGTGTAATTATTAATTATACTGCTACTACAGGTTTTATGTTGATGAAAGATGAAAACGATTCACTTAAAGCAAAGGTTTTTTTTATTGCTTATACAAAGGATGGCGAAGCCGATGCATCAAAACGACCAATAATGTTTGCTTATAACGGAGGTCCGGGTTCATCATCCGTATGGCTGCACATGGGCGCTATTGGTCCAAAAAAAGTGGTATTAAGCGATAAAGGCGAAATGCAGCAACCGCCATTTAAATATGTTGACAACGATTATTGCTGGCTTGATAAAACAGATATTGTTTTTATTGACCCGATGATGACAGGCTTTACGCGACCAGCAAAAGGCTCAGATAAAAGTGAATTCACGGGCTTTGAAAATGATACACGCTTTGTGGGTGATTTTATTCGCTTATATACTTCAAAATATGCGCGATGGAATTCACCTAAATTTATTGGCGGTGAAAGTTATGGCACTACACGTTCTGCAGGCGTTGCCAATTATTTGCAGGAACGTTATGGTATGTATTTAAACGGTGTAATAATGATTTCTGCTATTCTTGATTTTGGTGCCGATGAAACAGACCGCGGAAATGATCGTCCTTTTCCTTTGCAGTTACCAACGTTTGCGGCAACGGCGTGGTATCATCATAAATTATCTCCGCAATATTCTGATTTAAAATCTCTATTAAGCGAGGTAGAAAATTTTTCTATGAATGAATATGCATCTGCCTTGCTGAAAGGTGATGCAATTACAGATGCAGAAAAAAATACGATTGCAGACAAGATGCATCAATATACAGGCTTATCAAAAAATTATATTCTGCAATCGAATTTGCGTTTGTATGTTGGAAGATTTAATAAAGAATTATTAAGAGATTCCGGTTTAACTGTGGGACGTTTGGACAGCCGTTTTACAGGTTATGATTATGATGAAGCGGGCGAAGCATTTGAATATGATCCGAGTTATGATAAAACAGTTTATGGCCCTTTTGCTGCAGCCGTGAATGATTATATAAAACGTGATTTAAATTTTGAAAGTGAACTGCCTTATGAAATTCTTACCGGCAGAGTTGGCAGTTGGCCTTTGAGTAATGATCGTTATTTAAATGTTGCCGAAAATCTTCGCGATGCGATGACAAAAAATCCATATTTAAAAGTTTGGATTGCGCAGGGTTATTACGATATGGCAACACCATATTTCGCCACAGAAAATGTTGTATCGCACATGTTTCTAAAAAATGATATTCGCAAAAACCTTCATTTTACTTTTTATGAAACCGGGCACATGATTTATATATACAAGCCTGCATTAGCACAATTAAAAAACGATTTTTCTTCATTTATAGATAGTGCGTTACCCAAATAACCTGCCGGTTGCTTCTATCCGTTTCAAGAATACGACTATTTGCTGCCGTACTATAATCTTATATTTGTTGTATTAATTCTTTTTTTTATTGAATGAAATTATATCCCGAATCCGCTGAACTGCAGTTTGAATTTGATAAAATAAAATCACTTCTTTCATCAAGATGCGAAACAGAATATGCCAAAGAAAAATGTGTGCAGCTTCGCATTCATACAAAAAAAGAATTTATAACGTTGCAACTGCAACAGGCTTATGAATACAAATTGCTATTAGAACAAAAACAGGTTTTTCCAAATAATTTTATTTTAAATCTTTCACGTCAGTTAAAATTATTAAGTATTGAAGGCAGCGTTTTGCAACCTGAAGATTTTATAAATATTCGCAGACTTGCTGTAAATGCTGAAAAAATTTTTCGCTGGTTTGATGCAGAAAAGCGAACTGCTTATGCAGCACTTGCAAAAGTTTTGGAAGAAAGTTATTATGAAAAGGCAATCATACAAATGATTGATGAAATATTTGATGATGCAGGAAATGTGAAAGACAATGCAAGCGAAGAATTGCAAAAAATCAGACAAAATCTTTACCGCAAACGCAATGAATTAAGACGCGCATTTGAAAAAACAGTTGCCCGTTTAAATCGTGCAGGCTTTAGTGCAGAAATAGAAGAAAGTTTTAGCAATGGCAGGAGAGTAGTGGCTGTTTTTTCAGAACATAAAAGACAGGTAAAAGGCATTTTACATGGCGAAAGCGACAGCCGCAAAACCGCTTACATAGAACCGGAAGAAACAATTGAATTAAATAACGAAGTTTTTTCGCTTGAAAAAGATGAGCAGAAAGAAGTACAAAAAATTTTAAGAACATTAACGGCAACCCTTTCTGTTTATAGCAGTTTATTAAATGCGTGGATGATAATTGCAGGTGAGTATGATTTTATTGAAGCAAAAGCAAAACTGGCGCTCGAAATGAATGGTAACTATCCAAACATTGCAGACAAAGCAATTGTTGATTTAAAAGATGCTTATCACCCATTATTGCTATTGCATAATAAACAATCAGGCAAAAAAACAATTCCTGTTTCGTTAAAACTCGATGAAAAAAATCGCATACTTGTTATCAGTGGCCCAAATGCGGGTGGTAAAACTGTTACGATGAAAACCATCGGGCTTAACCAATTAATGATACAAAGCGGTTTGCTTGTGCCGGTAAGCCCGGATTCTGAGTTTGGAATTTTCAAACAATTATTTATTCATATCGGCGATACACAAAGTATAGAATTTGAGCTGAGCACATATTCATCACATTTGCTGCACATGAAATATTTTATTGAAAATGCAAATGGCAAAACTTTATTTTTTATTGATGAATTAGGCAGTGGCAGCGATCCTAATCTTGGTGGCGCTTTTGCAGAAGTTATTTTAAACGAATTAAATTATAAACATGCATTTGGTATTGTAACAACGCATTATCTTAATTTAAAAGTAATGGCAAATCATACACCCGGTATAATTAATGGCTCAATGGTGTTTGATGAAACGCATCTTCAACCAATGTATAAATTAAATATTGGTAAGCCCGGCAGTTCTTACACATTTGCAATTGCAGAACGCATCGGCTTGCCAAAACATCTTATAAATAATGCAAAAAAACTAGTTGATGAAAATCATTTTCGCTTAGACAAATTACTCAACAGAACTGAACAGGATTTGCAAATACTGAATAAAGAAAAACAGGAATTAAAAAAATTAATGCATGAAAATGAAACACTGAAAAAACAATTATCTGTTGACCTTGATAAAGAAAAGCACAGGCAGCAAATTGAGATTTTAAAGCAAAAAAATAAAGTTACTGAAGAAAGGATTGCTTACCTTAAAGACACAGAACGTAAACTCCGCCAAATTGTGCTTGACTGGAAAAAAACCGAAAATAAAAATGATGTTATAAAACAATTGCAGGAATTATTATTTAAGCGCAAAGAGCAACATGTTGTAAATAAACTGGCAAAAAGAATTGAGTCAAAATACAGGGAATTGCAAACCCCAATTGAGGTTGGTTCAAAAGTAAAAATGAAAAAAAACCATCAAGTTGGAAAAGTTAAGGAAATTCGTGGTAAGAGAGCTGTGGTGCAGATAGGCACTCTACCAATAAATATAGATATGAATGATCTAATAGCGGTGGAAGAAAAGTAACTCATGAGTGATTTCAACAAAGTTTTATTTATTGATGATGATACAATAACCATTACAATTTATCAGCGCACAATGCGTGTGAGTAATTTTTGTAAGGAAGTTATTTGTTGCTCAAACGGGCAGCAGGCAAAAGAATACCTGCTCGAAAATGTTAACGCTTTACCGGATATTATTTTTCTTGATATAAATATGCATGTAATGACCGGCTGGGAATTTTTAAAATGGTTTGAAAAATGGGCCTTTCCTTTAAATATTGATATACCTGTTTATGTGCTTTCATCCAGCTTATCTTTAGAAGATGCCGACAAATCAAAAAAATGCAAACATGTTCGCGGCTATATTACAAAACCAATTACGATTGAACATTTAAGGATTATTGCTAAAACCAATTTCTTTTCCACTTAAAACAATCAACAAACATTAACTGTTTACATTTGCCGCGCTTTTAATCTAAAACAAATGAGTTTGAAATAAATATTTAATCATTGTATGAATTTTATTTACAAATTCAATTGAGTTAGAAAAAATTTACCATTTAGAATATCATTTCGATGCGGGAGAAATCTCTATACATTTAAGTGTACAAAATTTAAGAGATGTCTCGTTCCTCGACATGACGTGCAAACTTTATTGTTTCTTGCGGTTTAAATATTAAAACTTATTTTAACTCACGTTAAAACAAATTTGCGATGGCTTCTAAAACAGATATATTTCAATCTCCTGATTATTTTTTGGTTGATGAACTATTTTCAGAAGAACAAAAACTTATTCGCGAAACTGTGCGCAGTTATGTAAAAAAAGAAATTTCTCCTGTTATTGAAGATTATGCGCAGCGTGCAGAATTTCCTGAATTTATTGTGAAGCAATTAGGTGATTTAGGTTGCTTCGGTCCAACCATTCCTGAACAATATGGCGGCGGCGGCTTGGATTATATAAGTTATGGTTTAATGATGCAGGAACTTGAACGCGGTGATAGCGGTGTGCGCTCAACGGCGAGTGTACAAGGCAGTTTGGTTATGTTTCCTATTTATGCTTATGGAAGTGAGGAGCAACGAAAAAAATATTTACCCAAACTTGCAAGCGGAGAATGGTTAGGTTGTTTTGGATTGACAGAACCTGATCACGGAAGTAATCCCGCAGGTATGATTACAAATTTTAGAGAAGATGGAAATGATGTGATATTAAATGGCGCAAAGATGTGGATTAGCAATGCACCATTTGCACAGGTTGCAGTTGTTTGGGCAAAAGACGAACAGGGAGAAATAAAGGGATTGATTGTTGAACGTGGTATGGAAGGTTTTTCAACACCAACAACACACGGCAAATGGAGTTTGCGTGCAAGTGCAACCGGTGAATTAGTTTTTCATGATGTGCGTGTTCCGAAAGAAAATATTTTTCCAAACGTAAAAGGTTTGAAAGGCCCGCTCGGTTGTTTAACAAAGGCACGTTATGGAATTTCATGGGGCGCATTAGGTGCGGCTATGGACTGTTATGATACAGCATTGCGATATAGTAAAGAACGCATTCAGTTTGATAAACCCATTGGTGCTTTTCAGTTGCAGCAAAAAAAATTAGCTGAAATGATTACTGAAATTACAAAAGCGCAATTGCTTGTTTGGCGTTTAGGTGTTTTAATGAATGAAGGAAGAGCAACGCCTGCGCAGGTTAGCATGGCGAAACGTAACAGTTGCGAGATTGCTGCAAACATTGCAAGAGATGCAAGAACTATTTTAGGTGGCATGGGTATTACAGGCGAGTATAGTATTATGCGCCACATGATGAATATTGAAAGTGTGCTAACTTATGAAGGAACGCATGATGTGCACCTGTTAATAACTGGAATGGATATTACAGGGTTTAATGCGTTTAAGTAGTCTGTACCTGGATTTATAGGATTAAAAGATTAATGGGATATAATAAAATGCAACAAAAAAATTTTTCTCAAAATCCATCTTTTAATCCTGCAAATCATGGTTCTATATTTTTGTTGGGTTTGATGGGTTCTGGTAAAAGTTTTTGGGCTGATAAACTTGGCGAGCTTTTAAACATTCCTTCTTTTCATTTGGATGATGAAATTGAAAAATCAGAACAAAAAAAAATAACAGAAATTTTTGATGAAAAAGGAGAAGATTATTTTAGGCAGAAAGAAACTGAAATATTAAAAAGCTTTTCAAATAAAAACAATTTTATTCTTTCTGTTGGCGGTGGCACGCCTTGCTTTAATAATAATATGGATTGGATGAACGATAATGGTATTACAATATGGATTGATGAACCGATTGAAATAATTGAGAAGCGATTATTAAAAGAAAAATCGCATCGCCCGTTAATCGCAAATGTTGGTGAGAAAGATTTATATTCCTTTCTTTCTAATATGCACGAGAGAAGAAGCCTGTTTTATGCAAAAGCACAACATCACTTGAAACAAAACGAAATTTCTAAAGAGGAATTTTTAAAAATAATTCTGCATGAATAAATCTTTTTTAGTAACAGCAGCATTACTTGGTGCTTTATCCGTGATACTTGGTGCGTTTGGTGCGCATGGTTTAAAAAGCAAAATACCTGAAGATGCATTAGAGATTTTTGAAACATCTGTACGGTATCAATTCTATCATGTTTTTGCTTTATTAACTGTTGGAATATTAGCGCAATATTTTCCGGGAAACTTTATTATGTGGAGCGGCAGATTATTTATTGCAGGAATTATTTTATTCTGTGGCTCACTTTATTTACTTACTTATTTTAAAGGTTCAGGTAACCAGCAAATGAATTGGTTAGGCGCTGTAACACCGGTTGGCGGACTATGTTTTATAGCTGGTTGGATTTTGCTTGCAATTGCAATTATTAAAACAAGCTAAAAGTTTCCATCGCAGAATAATTAAAAGGAATGGTAATAAATATGCCGCTCTTACCTACTCTTGTTGTTCCCCGTAATTCAACTAAAACCTGTTTTGATAAAAGCGTGTTCAAAGAGTTTTTATAAATATTTTTCATATCTACCTGCATACTGGATGGAATAGCAAACTCACTTCGTTTTGTTATGCGCATTAAAGTATCCAGCACATATTTACCAAGGTAGTTGTGGTTGATGTAAACATCACAACTTACATTTCTTAGATCAACGCCAAAATTGTTTGGATTAAAATAAACCAGCTCTAAACTAATCCTGCTTTTGGCTAAACCCACGCTGTCAATTTTTAAATTCTGAATTCCGCGATATTCAAAAGATTGTGGTTGATGACAACCTGTTATTAACACTAAACAATTACAGCTTATTATAAATGCAGTAATAAAAAAAGGACATATAGGTTGTAATTTCATGTTTATTTATCAAAAAGATATTTATTCAATAAAGCCTTGCCTTGTTTAATTGCTGCTCTGCCGTTTGATTCAATTCCATACCAGCCATGATAACCGCTTTGGTTGCATAACTCAATCATCTTTGCTGTTAGTTCTTCTGTTGGTTGATTTCTGTACGACATTCCCTTTGCATAAGGCAATGTTTTTTGCAGGTAAGTATAATTATCAAAATCATTTGCAGGTTCACGCCAGTCAGGATAAGTGCCGAATAAAGGATGATTTACTTCTTTCATTAATTCAATCATAAAATCTGCATCATTTGAAACGCCGCCATGATTTTCTATCAACACTTTTATGTTTGCTTC
>JAICKT010000593.1 GCA_025927795.1 Parafilimonas sp.
CAATTGCACATTTCCTGTATCATCAATTATAGCGAAGCCAAAACCCGGCGGTAAAATTGTTTCGGTAACAGATGGCATTTTAACTGCCAGAGCTACCACAACGCCATGCTTCAACCGGCTTTCTTTGCTGATGATTATTCTAAATTCCCCATCGGCCCAGCTATTTATTGGCTCAAGGCCAAAAAATAAGCTATCATAACGGGGAAGCATATACGCTTTATTATTTCTTATTATCTTAAAATAGTTTCGCGTGGATACGTCATTGAATAAGGTGGCTTCGCTGGCAACCTGGCCTTTAATCTTTTGCTGCCCCAAAGAATCGATCCAAAAAATACGATCGAAATTATAATTGAGCTTCAGGTTGTTTTTATATAACCGGAAATACTTTATAACACTGTCCGACACGCTCATCTCGCTGTGCGATATTTTCAAGAATATTGAATCACCTTCTGAATTTATTAAACTATCTAAAGTGTCCAGTTGCATATACGCGGCAAGAATATCAGTTGTAAAGGCTGAATCTATTTGTGAAGACAATGAGCTGAGGTAAGACTTAGCTCTCATGTCAGCAGCTTCTAATAAAAGAACCTGGATCAATATAAGGGTTATCAACGCCGGGCCTATAATAAATGAAAGCACGCTTAAGGTGATATCAATAAATTTTACCGCTTCATCTTTTCCTATCATGTAAAATTTAATGATCGGCAAAAAGATAAGTAAAACCAGGAAGGCAATTACAATAGGATAAATAAACGAAACAGGAATTTCATGTAACCCTGCATTATATTTATCAGCACTGATAAAGCCAACTAATATAGCATCATCGCTGCCGAAATGAAATGGATAAAAAAACATTTTGTAATTGTGGTCCTCTATCCGAACATCTTTTATCCCCGCAAACATTTTATTTTCTCCCCGCAGCAGGCTATCTAGCGGTATATCAGACACGATACCCAATTGCTGGTCTTTATAAATAATTCCGCTTTTTTTATTAACGAGTGCATAGGATTCAAATAATTCCGTTTTCTGGCTTTGCAAAATAGGATTTAAGACACTTTCTGCAGTTAAAAGAATAGAAGTATCGTTTTTGTTTTTATATAAATAGGTGAAGCTGTCTCTGCCTATAATTGTTTGAATATATTCACCATGCGTTTTGTACGATGACGAGTTTAAGATACTATCGTTGTTCTTTTGTAAGGAAGTATAATCATTAAAAACAGGTTTCCCTGCCACCTTATTTTTTTTCAATACGCTGTCAATAGCTATTTTTTTATTGATCGATTCGTTAAATATATTCTTGTATAAATTTTGAAGATCATTATTTCTGTCTATAATGCTTGTCTTTATATTTTGCAGAATTAAGAAACCGTTTTTATGTAACTCGTCTTTATTTGTAGGGATATAATAAAAGTAATAGCCAATAAAAAATACCGCTATTAATAATATAACTGGTATAGTGAAAGTAAATTTTCCTTTAGGGATTAGTCCGGGAACTTTCATAGAAATTTTTAAGCACTTCGATTTTTAATATCTTATTACTTGCAATTTCGGAGGCAGAATAAAATTCAGATTTGAAAAATTTAAATTAGAGAAAATATTTAACATCTGCAAAGTATATAGCTAAACACAGGGCTCCTTCAACAGAATACTTAACTCCAGATAATGCAATTTTTTAAGATAGAAATCTTCTTCAAAACCCGCACTTAGAAAGATCTCTTTATGCACCGGATTGGCATAGATCACGTAAATTTTTCGTTCGTGTTCTTTAAGAGAAGAAAGGATATTTTTGACGACTTTCAACATTACAACTTCATCAAATGGATTAAAGAAAAAGAAAGCGGTCTGATCTTTTTCAATTTTATAATTTACTACATCATCACAAATAATATTAAATTTTGCAGAAGGATAGAGATATTAATTTTTTAAGATATTTTCTTTGTCAAGTTAACATATGCCTTTTTCAAAATCTATTCATCTTATATTTTGAAAACCGACGTGTTCGGCTACAACAAATTCTCTGCCTTTACAACAGCC
>JAICKT010000432.1 GCA_025927795.1 Parafilimonas sp.
AATCCTGTCTTGCATAAACGCTGCAATTTTTCTTTCTGCATAAGTTTCATACATGGCAATAAAAAGTGAAGCCAGTATAACTATTGCTATTAAAATTAATTTTTCGAGTAAGAGAATCCAGTCTATTGTAAGAAGATGAATCATTCAAAAAACTTTTTATTTATTTTCTTTTTCTTCGCGCTTTTCATCAGCAATTTCAAAATCTTCGCTGTGCGCTGGACCTTCAATTAAATCTAATCTTATTTCAGGCTCATTCACTTCACTCACATTATGTATATCGAGCATGTAACGTTGCTTAACACCATCCATTACTTCTTCAATAAATTCTGGCGGTCTTTTTAAACCAACATACTTATTTTGTGCGATGACTGAATGCCTGTTCACTTTTGTTGTGCCTTCAATCACCCAATCACTTGTATTCTTTTTTTCAAAACGGCATTCATTGCAAATCCAACCTGTTTTACCATTTGAGCTATCGCGGATCTCACCCCATTCATCTCTGCGCGCCGTAACGCGAAATACTTCATCACCGCGCATCCATAAACGAACTTCGCCACAACATTTCGGGCAATCGCGATGCGCATCAACAGGCTTGGTAAACCACACACGATTTTTAAAACGGAATGTTCTGTCGGTTAAAGCGCCAACGGGGCAAACATCAATCACATTTCCTATAAAATCATTGTCCAAATTTTTTTCAATGTATGTGGCAATTTCAGAACGTTCGCCTCTGTCTAAAATTCCGTGTTGTCTTGTTTGTGTTAACTGGTCTGCAACAAACACGCAGCGATAACAAAGTATGCAGCGCGTCATGTGCAGTTGTATGTAAGGACCTAATGTATGCTTATCAAAAATGCGTTTATCAAAATCGAAACGTGAACCGTCTTCACCATGACCATAACTCAAATCCTGCAAATCACATTCGCCTGCCTGGTCGCAAATAGGGCAATCCAACGGATGATTAATAAGCAACATTTCAACAACACCTTTTCTTGCCTCAATTGCTTTTTGTGAAGTAATATTTTTCACTTCCATGCCATCCATTACAGTTGTTCTGCAACTGGCAACAAGTTTTGGCATTGGTCGTGGGTCTTTATCAGAACCTTTGCTTACCTCAACCAAACATGTTCTGCATTTGCCGCCGCTGTTCTGCAATTTTGAATAGTAACACATTGCCGGCGGAACAACATCGCCACCAATCATTCTTGCAGCATTTAAAATGGTTGTACCCGCAGGCACTTCTATTGTTATATTATCTATTGTTACTTTAAATAATTGTTGTTCTGCCATACCCTAAATCCCTAAAGGGACTTTTTAAGATTTACAAATTTATAAAGCCTATACTAATTCCCCTTTAGGGGTTAGGGGCTCCGCATAATGAGCCAAACCATAATTTCTTATTTGCGATTCATCAGGATTCAACACATGCCATTCAAATTCATCTCTGAAATGTCTTATTGCTGCTGCAACAGGCCACGCTGCTGCATCACCCAACGGACAAATTGTATTGCCTTCAATCTTGCTTTGAATATCCCACAATAAATCTATATCACTCATTTTACCTTTTCCGTATTCAATGTTCTTTAAAATCTTTTCCATCCAACCCGTTCCTTCGCGACAGGGTGAACATTGTCCGCAACTTTCATGACGATAAAATCTTGCTAATGTATATGTATGACGAACCACGCACTGGTCTTCATCAAACACAATAAAACCACCGCTGCCCATCATGCTGCCTGTTGCAAAACCGCCATCAGCAAGGCTTTCATAATTCATCATGCGTGTTTCACCTTTGGATGTTTTTAATAATAAATTTGCTGGAAGAATTGGAACGGATGAACCGCCGGGAATACAAGCCTTTAACCTTTTTCCGTTTGGAATGCCGCCGCAATATTCATCGCTGAAAATAAATTCTTCAACAGAAATCGTCATGTCAATTTCATAAACACCGGGCTTATTAATATTGCCGCATGCAGACATTAATTTTGTTCCGGTTGATTTACCCACACCAATCTTTGCATACTCATCACCGCCCATATTTATGATGGGAACAACTGCTGCAAGTGTTTCAACATTATTTACAACAGTAGGTCTGTCCCACACTCCTTTTATTGCAGGAAATGGTGGCTTAATTCTCGGATTACCGCGCTTACCTTCAAGACTTTCAATCAATGCTGTTTCTTCACCGCAGATATAAGCACCGGCACCACGATGCACATAAATCTCGCAATCAAAACCGGAACCTAAAATATTTTTACCAAGCCATCCATTATTTTTTGCTTCTGCAATGGCTTGCTCAAGTATATCAACTATCCACGCATATTCGCCGCGTATATAAATATATGTTACGTTTGAACCCAATGCAAAAGAAGAAACAATCAAACCTTCAATTAATAAATGCGGAATAAACTCCATCAGATATCTGTCCTTGAAAGTACCCGGTTCACTTTCATCTGCATTACAAACCAAATGACGCGGAACACCTTCAGGCTTTGCAATAAAACTCCACTTCATTCCTGTAGGAAACCCTGCACCGCCACGACCACGCAAACCGCTTTTCTTTACTTCTTCAACAATATCAGCCGGTGACATTTTGAAAGCTTTCTCAACACTTTTGTAGCCACCTTCTCTCCTATAGGTTTCATAAAAGCGAATGCCTTCAACGTTATCTTTTTCTAATAATAATTTTTGCATCTAACTCAATAATTATTTTATTCAGCTTTTTTTTCTTCATGGTTAAACATCCAGTTCACGCCAAATTTATCCTGCAACATTCCAAATGTTGCGCCCCAGAATTGTTTTGCCAATGGCATTGTAACTTTTCCGCCTTCGGCTAATTTATCAAATACTTTTTTCATTTTATTTTCATCATCTACTTCAACAGACAGTTGTATGTTTCCTTCCTTTGATGCTAATTGCCCGTTATGCGAATCTGAAATCATGATAATATTATCACCAAATTTTAATCGTGCATGAATGATTTTGTTTTTCCAGTCTTCATTCACCTGCATCGGGCTATCTGCATATCGGTTTAATGCAATTACTTCGCCATCAAAAGCATCTTTATAATAATTCAACACTTCTTCTGCTTCGCCGTTAAAATGTAAATATGGTACAAGATGAAACATAATTTATTTTTTATGTAATACAAACATTGCGGCTAAGGGTCCGGTAATTAATTTACCATCACCATCCAGTTGGGTTAATGTTGTGTCTGTTTTAATATATTTTGTTGTATGATTTTTAGCTGATAAATATAATGTATCTGCATTCAAAATCCATTTGCCTGTATCAGCAAAATGATTGTTAGAACTATCTACTCTTGCTCCTTTGTAAAAAGAATTCATTATATAAGTTGAATCGTTATTCAGTTGCAGCGAAACATCAATGCCTTCACAATCTGCACAAGGTAATGTTCCTGCATAATTTTCCGCATTTACAACGGGTGTTTTTGGAACAACTGTTTTATAAGAACTGTCGGTTGAAGCAATACCGTTTTTATTTGAGTTACACGATGCAAGTATAAATATCATCAATAAAAAAAATATTTGTCTCATTAATTCGGGTTACCCGATTTTACTCTGCACTCTTCTATAA
>JAICKT010000438.1 GCA_025927795.1 Parafilimonas sp.
CTTACGATAGGAGGATACTTGCCTGTTGAAACCGTTTATAATTATGAGCCTTTACCAAAGGAATTATCACCTGAAGAACAAAAATATATTATAGGTGCGCAGGCAAATGTTTGGACAGAATATATGAGCAATCCTGCAAAAGTGGAGTATATGTTATTTCCAAGATTGGAAGCATTGAGTGAAGTTTTATGGACGCCGAAAGAAAATAAAAATTGGGATGATTTTAAAAATCGTTTGCAACAACAATATAAACGATACGATCTTTGGCATGTGCATTATAATACAAAAGGAATTGATAAAGAGTAAAAAATTTCATCAGCAATAATTAAATATTAATATCAATAATCATGGTTGAATCATTTGAAAAAATTCCGGTAGAAATTTTTGCAAATTCAAAGGAAGGTTCAAAATATGCAGCCGCTGAAATTGCAAAACTCATCACACAAAAACAAAATAAAAATGAACATTGTGTGTTGGGATTAGCAACCGGTTCAACACCCATTACACTGTATGCAGAATTGGTAAGATTGCATAAAGAAGAAAGCTTGAGTTTTAAAAATGTAATCAGTTTTAATCTTGATGAATATTATCCTATTGAAAAAGATGCAGTGCAAAGCTATTGGAGTTTTATGCACAGGCATTTATTTGATCATGTTGATATTGATCCGAAAAATATTCATATACCAAACGGTACATTACCTAAAGAGCAGATAAAAGAACATTGTGCGCAATACGAATTAATGATTGAAGAAGCAGGTGGAATTGACTTGCAAATTCTTGGTATTGGAAATAATGGTCATATTGGTTTTAATGAACCAGGCTCAAGTCGTTATTCAAAAACTCGCCTCACAAATCTTGACAGTAATACACGCAATGCAAATGCAAGAGAGTTTGATAACATTTCAAAAGTGCCGCGCCTTGCATTAACAATGGGCATAAGCACCATTATGAAATCAAAAAGAATTTTGCTTTTGGCGTGGGGGCAAAAAGCAAATATTGTTGCAAGGGCTGTAGAAGGAGATGTTACAGAGCAAGTGCCTGCAAGTATTTTGCAACAACATAATAACTGTACATTTATACTTGATAAAAATGCAGCCACAGAACTAACGCGATTTAAAACACCGTGGCTTACCGGCGAAATTGAGTGGACGCCGAAAATGATAAAGCGTGCTGTAATTAATATGGCATTAAAATTAAACAAGCCGGTTTTAAGTTTAACGAATGATGATTATCGCGAAAATGGTCTTGCAGAACTGCTTGCAGAAAAAGGTGATGCGTATGAAATGAATTTGCAGGTATATTATTTATTGCGCGATAGCATAACAGGCTGGCCTGGCGGAAAACCAAATGCAATAATTCCTGCACATCCTGAACGCAGTGAACCTTATCCGAAACGCTGTTTAATTTTTTCTCCGCATCCTGATGATGATATTATAAGTATGGGTGGAACTTTTATGCGTTTGCATGACCAGGGCCATGAAGTGCATGTGGCTTATCAAACCAGCGGCAACATTGCAGTAACAGATGAATTTGTAACAAGGTTTATTGATTTTGCAGTTGGCTTTGAAGAGTTGTTTGAAATGGACAATGCAAAAAGTCATAAGATATTAGAAAATGCAAGAGCGTTTCTTGCATCAAAAAAATCAAACCAGAGAGATACTGCAGAAATAAGAGAAATAAAAGGTTTAATACGGCGCTGCGAAGCAAGAGCAACATGCCGTTACGTTGGTTTAAAAGATAATCAAATCCATTTTCAGAACCTACCTTTTTATGAAACCGGCGCTATTGATAAAAAGCCAATGGGTAAAGAAGATGTTGATATTACTGTTGCGTTATTGCGCAAAATTCAACCGCACCAGATTTATTGTGCAGGCGATTTTGCCGACCCGCATGGCACACATCTTATCTGTTTTAATATTGTTGCCGCTGCATTAAAATTTTGCAAAGAAGCAAAAGATAAATGGATATACGATTGCTGGCTTTGGTTATATAAAGGCGCATGGCAGGAATGGAATATTGAAGATATTGAAATGGCAATTCCAATGAGCCCTGAACAGGTGATGAAAAAACGCCATGGGATTTTTATTCATCAAAGTCAAAAAGATTCTGTGCCTTTTCAAGGCAGTGATAACCGCGAATTTTGGCAGCGTGCAGAAGAACGCAATGCAAACACCGCTAACTTATATGCAACGCTCGGTTTAACACGTTACGCTGCTATGGAAGCTTTTGTAAGATGGAAATATTAATGAAGTGACAAGCTAAAATTGCGACGTTAGAAAAAGCATTTTAATTTTAAATATTCTAATGCCTTTTCACTAATTATAAGGAAGAATATCCACAAAAAAATAGCTGCTACATTACGTAGCAGCTATTTTTTTTATAAATAAATGTTTAAACATCGGTATCGGTAGTAGTAGTTTTGGTAACACTAACGCGATCTGTTCTGCCGCCACCGCGCACTAATGCAATTATAATAATAATAAATACAGCACCGCCAACAACCCAAACCCAGGGTTGCGTGTACCATGTTTGTGTTTCGGTATGTGTAGTAGTTGTAACGCTGTTACTACCACTATCCTGACCAAAAGTTAAGGTTTGCAATAAACTTAAAAACAGAAGAACTACAAAAGCTTTAATGTTTATGAATTTACATAGCTGTTTCATAAAAAAAGATTTAATTATTAATTGTTTACTTCATAAGGAAATAAATATTTATTCCTTATTCAACAACTAAGCCATAAGTTTTATTTCTCTTTTTTTTATTGGTAACTTTTTTGCAGGTAGCTCATAAATATTTCTCATGAAAAGAAAAGTGTCGTTTAAAGGAATCTGGGAAATTTTAAAAAATTCGTTTAGTGGTTTTGGGCAGGATAATGTAACAAAACTCAGCGGTTCTCTCGCATATTATACTGTGTTTTCAATGGGACCTTTGCTGGTTGTTATTATTTCTTTATGCGGAATATTTCTTGGGCGTGATGCTGTTGAAGGAAAAATTTTTACACAGCTTGATGGATTTGTTGGTCATGATACAGCTTTGCAGTTACAGCAAATAATTAAGAACGCATCAATAGGTGGTAAAGGGCACATTGCCGCAATAATAGGTGTTATTACTTTATTGATTGGCGCTACAACAGTTTTTAGTGATATACAGGATTCAATAAATAAAATATGGGGATTAAAACCTAAACCAAAAAAAGGCTGGCTTAAATTTCTTCAAACACGTTTTCTTTCTTTTTCCGTAATTGTAAGCTTAGGGTTTTTATTGCTTGTTTCGCTTGGCATATCAGCATTAATTGAAGCATTAAGCAACCGGTTAAGAGCAGCATATCCTGATGTTACTGTTGTTGTTTTTTATATTATAAATCTTTTACTAACACTGATAATTACAACATTAATTTTTGGAGTTGTATTTAAAGTGCTGCCTGATGCAAGAATTAAATGGAAAGATGTTTTGGCAGGTGCTATTGCAACTGCAATTTTATTTATGCTGGGAAAATTTGGAATATCATTTTA
>JAICKT010000345.1 GCA_025927795.1 Parafilimonas sp.
CTTAAACTTAGCTGAATATTTATTCATTTAATTTCTTCTAATAAAACTTCATCTGAAACTGTGAGTTTATAAGTAACGCCAATTTTAAGTGCATAGTTTTCTTTCACATGCCCAACAGGAAAATCAAAACAAACAGGATAGTTATATTCTATTATTTTGTCTAAAATAATTTCTTTTATTTCTTGTCCGAAAGGAATGGTTGTGTCTTTTATCTCTGTAAAGCTGCCAATAATTAAACCCCCAAGCTCATCTAATTTACCTGCACGTTTTAATTGTATCAGCATGCGGTCAATATTGTATTTGTATTCACCAATATCTTCAATAAAAAGAATTTTATTTTTTGTATTGATATCTGATTTTGTTCCGATGATATGAGTAAGCAAAGCAAGGTTGCCACCAAGCAATTCTCCTTTGAAAATTCCGTTTCTGTTTAATTGATGTGATGCACATTTATAAATTTGACGCTTACCAATTAAACTATCAAAAACTGAATCAATGTATTTTTTGCTTTCATCCATTTCATTAAAAGCAGCAGCCATCGGTGCATGTAAGCTTGCAATATTATAGTTTGAAAAAATATGAGCCTGCAATAATGTAATATCGCTGTAACCAATAATCCATTTTGGATGTTGAATGAAATTTTTAAAACTTATTTTATCAATTATCCTGCTTAAACCATAACCGCCGCGACCGCAATAAATGGCTTTGATATTTTCATCATCCAGCATCATCTGTAAATCATACAAACGTTCTTCATCTGTTCCAGAAAAATAATTGTTTTGATTGCCTAATGTTTTTCCAACCTGCACTTTAAAATCCCATTGTTGTAAAATATCAATACATTTTTGTGCTTTATCAAAAGGCATATAACCCGAAGGACAAATCATTCCAATTGTATCGCCTTGCTTTAAATATATGGGAATGATGACAGGCATTTATTGAAAGTGTAATATTATTTATAATGAAATCTGCATTGCAAAATATGCAATCGCTCCTGCATTACTTTATAAACCAACCTGTGTTCATCATTAATTCTTCTGCTCGAGCAACCTGAATAATTTCCCTTAAGCGGCTCAGGTTTTCCAATACCTTTAAATGGTGAGCGAAGTGAGTCTTTTATTAATTCATTTATACGCAGTAAAATTTTGTCATCTGTTTTTTGACAGTATAAATAATCTTCCCATGCATTGGTTTGCCAAACCAATTCCATTATTGAATTAATTTATTCTTTTTGAATTTTCCTTTTTCCATTTCATTAATTGCATCATCTAATCTCTTGCGGTTTGCTTTAGTTGATGTAAGGTAAATAGTTTCTTTAAATGCATTGTATTCGTCAAGGCTCATTATAACTACATTTTTCCCTTTACCGCGTGATACAATTATCACCTCAGAATCTGCTGTTACCTTATTCAGGTTTTCAGTTAAATTATTTCTGAACTCGGTATAATTTAAGACTTCCATAAGTACTTATTTAAGTACAAAGATAAATTAAAAAGTATTGGCACGAAGAACACAGAAGCACGGAAATTGTTTTAAATAAACTCTGTGCTTCGTGCAATCTGTGGCAATTATAAATTAATCCAACGCCTGGTTTAAATCATTAATAATATCATCAGCATATTCTAATCCTACAGAAACTCTAATTAATCCGGGCGTTATACCAACATTTAATCTTTCCTGTTCAGTTAATTTAGAATGTGTAGTGCTGGCGGGATGCGATGCAATACTTCTTGTATCACCTAAATTCGCCGTCATGGAAAGCAGTTGCAGTTTGTTCAAAAAATTTCTGCCTGCTTCAATACCACCTTTTATTTCAAAACAAACTATACCACCGCCGGCTTTCATTTGCTTTTTTGCAATTTCATATTGCGGATGATTTTCTAAAAAAGGGTACTTTACCCACTCCACATTTTTATGTTTTTGCAATGCTTCAGCAACTTTAACAGCATTCTCGCAATGCCGTTGTAAACGCACATCTAATGTTTCCAAACTCTTGCTTAAAATCCATGCATTAAAAGCAGATAAAGATGGTCCTGTATTTCTGCTGAACAAATAAATATCATGTATCAAATCTTTTCTGCCAACAATTACACCACCTAAAACACGTCCCTGTCCATCAATCCATTTTGTTGCAGAATGAACAATTAAATCTGCACCATAATCAGCAGGCTTTTGCAATAGCGGAGTAGCAAAACAATTATCAACATTTAAAATAAGATTATGCTTCTTTGAAAATTTTCCTGCCCATTCCAAATCTATAATTTCCAATTGCGGATTCGTTGGTGTTTCAATAAACACCATTTTAGAATTTGGTTTTACTGCTTTTTCCCAGGCTTCATCGTCATTCGCAGGAACAAGCGTAGCTTCAATTCCATAACGTGGTAAAAATTTTGTAACCATCGTGTGCGTGCTTCCAAAAACAGAGCTGCAGCAAATTAAATGGTCGCCTTGTTTTAATAATGCAAACATGGATGCAAACACAGCCGCCATTCCGCTGGCTGTTGCAAAACCTGCCTCAGCTCCTTCCAATGCACACATTTTTTTTATAAACTCATCTACGTTGGGATTACTAAAACGACTGTAAATATTATTATCATTTTCATCTGCAAATGCAGCGCGCATTTCTTCTGCTTCATCAAAACAAAAACTGCTGGTTAAATACATGGGCGCAGAATGCTCCATTTCACCTGTTCTCGGAATTTGTATTCTTACTGCTTCTGTAACAGGATTTAAATTGCTGTTGGGGTGCTTGCTCATTTAATTAAAATTTGATTTTGCCACGAAGGCACAAAGGCGCGAAGTAACTAAAGATTTTATAAACGTTGTAGTGAGAAATAGTTGTTGTTATCAGTCTGACGGCTTGAAGCCGTCAGACCGTCTTAAGCTTTCTTCACTTTCACTGTCCACTTGATTGTTGCACCGGCTTTTCTTAATGTTTCTGCAACAGAACAATATTTAGTAACAGATAATTCAGCGGCACGTTTTGCTTTATCTTCATCCACATCACCATAAATAATAAATTCCATTTCTATAAACTTCCATAGTGATGGTTCAACACCATGCTCTCTTTCACCATGCACTATGGTTTTATAATCTGTAATGTTTTGTCTTTGTTTTTTTAAAATTGATATAACATCCATGCCGCTGCAACCTGCAAGTGCCATCAATAACATTTGCATAGGTCGAACACCAAAATTTTCACCACCGTGGTCGGGACTATTATCAATTTTTACAGATTGACCATGAGCATCTTTTACTTCAAAACCATAATCACCATGTACACGTGCTAATTCTACTTTTTGCATTTCAAATTTTTGCGCAAAAGTATTTAATCATTTTTGAGAAATAAATGTTATGAGGAAATGAAACAAATAATGAGTAGTATATTGAATTAAGCGTAGATCTTTTTAAGTCTTTCTAAAATAAAATTCTTGCCATTTTCAAAGAAAAGCTGGTCTGCAAATTTTTCAACATCAAAATTAGCAGGTAGTGCAACCACATCTCTGTTGGCATGTGCAAACGACATAAATGTTTTCAGAAACTCTCTTTTAAAATCATTTAACCCTGAAGCGGAAGGGCAACACCACACAGGATTAATGATGCCGTCAAAATCTGAACCTATGCATATTTGTGTAAGCGCTTTATCAACGTCGCCTGTTTGTTGCGCAACTTTTATAAAATGCAATATATGCTGCATAAAATGGCACAGATGATAAAAGCTAAGTGCAGGATTTACAACACCTCCCTGCAAAACTTCCTGAGAGGTAATGCAAAAACCTTCTGTTATTTTGCTGCCCACTACATGCTTTGTAAGAAATACATCTGCTTCAGCATTTGAAATATATTCTTCTTCAAAAGCAAGCTCATCAATATTGGCTGTTCTGCTATCTGCTTCAGAATAACCCAGAATTCTTTTGTCCATATTTAGACCAATGATGCCACCAGATTGAATTATAGCAAGAATATCTTCATCATATAAATTAATACTGCTGGGATTAAAAGCCGTCATAAAATCGAGCATGCCATATTTTTTTGGTTTGCCCCAGAGCAGGTAACTGTAATTTTTATTATCCATTTTTTGAAATGTGAGATAATCAGGAATATCATTATAAGAAAGCCCTGTAAATCCGGCGTGCGTGCAAACAAGCGGTTGTAATATATCCTGGAACTCAGCCCAGGTGCGTACTTTTTCAATCAACATTCTGCGTGTTGCAAGGCTTTGATGTTTTATATCAATCATTATATTGTTCTCATAACAATGCCGAATAATTTTTAAGCCATCATTAGAAATGCGATTACCAGTCGGCCGAAAATCCTCGTTTGCTACAAACTGAATTCCATAAGCCTGGTTAATAAAAGGATATTGTTCAAGATGTGTTATGTTGATTGAAACGATAGGCAGCTTTGCACGTAGTTCATCAAGATTATTTAAAATGGTATCACAATCAATTTTTGTTTTGTCCATAGTTGGTGAAAGCGAATGCAAGCCTTCAACACTAAATACTACATAAGTTTTTGAAGCATCATCAGGATTAAATACAATATCTTTTGTAAGGGGTACAATTTCTTTATCTGTTATGCCAAACCGTTTGGCGTTAAGCAGCACATCTAAATCTTCATTTACCAAATCCGGATATGGCTTTAAAGTTTCATTATTTATTTTTTGCAGCCGCTCATAATTTAAATAAGGATGCAATGTTCCTTTTGCCTGTTGCAGTATAAGCGAATTATTCGTCATGCCACGTTCAGGAACAAATATGGCCGCGCAGATGAGATCAGCTTTACTTTCGTTTAACATGCGCAAATCTGCCTGCGAACCAAGTATATATTCAAAATCAGTACACCATCTTA
>JAICKT010000638.1 GCA_025927795.1 Parafilimonas sp.
AGCTTTCACAAAGAGAAATTGAGTTATTTGAATATGCTTCACTTGGGTTACTTAAAAATCTTGGGTATTCGCATTATGCGGTTCATCCTATTAAAAAAGCATCTTCATTTGAATTAATAGAACTGGCAATAAAAGATAAGTTTTTAAAATATTCAAACAGGCAAAAGAAAAAGAAAAGATATAGAAATTATGATGTTTAAAAAGATCAGTCAGTCTTCTGCAGGTGTATTTATTAATTATATATCGAAAACTATTTTACTTATTGTTTATGCAAGACTTCTTTCACCGGTAGATTATGGGGTTTTCGCTGCAACAATGGTAGTCGTAAATTTAGCAGAACGATTTACAGATTTAGGTTTTGGTCCGGCACTGGTTCAAAGAAAAGAAATTACCGAAGATCATATTGATACATCATTTACAACTTCATTATTTTTAGGTTTATCACTTACCTGTCTTGTATTTTTTGGAGCTGGTTTTATTTCAAACCTTACCGGTGTTCCGGCGACTTACAAACCTATACAGGCGATGTCTGTTATATTTCTTATCGGAAGCATTAATTCAAACGCTTATGCGCTTTTGCAACGTGATCTTGATTTTAAATTCATTATTAAAATTGATATTTTTTCTTATTTAATCGCCTCTGGTGGAATCGGATTAACTATCGCTTTATTAGGTGGAGGTGTTTGGGCTTTGGTGGCTGCAGAAGTTTCAGAAGCTGCAATAGCTTGTGGCATGGCTGTTTATAAAAAGAAGACACGCTACAAATTAAAATTTAAAAAAACAGCTTTTGATCAACTATTTAAATTTGGTTTCGGGCAGATATTTTATCAGCTGGTACTTTATTTTGTTCAGCAGTCTGATAATTTTATTGTTGGTCGATATATGGGCGCAAAAAAGCTTGGTATTTATAGCAGGGCGTATGCTTTATTGGTACTTCCTTCAAGATTATTTGGTTTAGCTGCCGGAAGAGTTATTTTTCCCTCGATGGCTAAATTCCAGGATAACATAGAAAAATTTCGGCAGGTTTTTTTAAGACTTATAGAATTCCTTGCTATTTTATCTTTTCCGCTTATGGGATTTCTTACAATTGCCTGTACTGAGTTTGTAAGAGTAGTTATGGGTAATCAATGGTTAAGCCTTGTTCCTATATTACAGGTATTTACATTTTCTATGTTCTTCAGGCTTGTTTTCAGTGTAAATAATATAGTGTTAAAAGCAGCTGGCAAGATTTATTATACAGCGTATGTTCAAATTCTTACCCTTATTTTAGTAATTGGCGGATGCCTGTTATTTTATTCTAAAGGACTTGTAGCTATAAGTATTGCTGTATCTTTTGCCCTTTTTGTTCAGTGTATTATTCTTACCTATGCGTTAATTAAATATTCAAATAGCTCATGGAAACAGGTTGGCAGTGTATTACAGTACAAATTAATTCTCAACATCGTATTTGCATGTGCCGGATATGCACTTAAATTATTTTTAATGTATTTGCATTGCTCCTATATTTTAATTTTTATTCTGTTAGTTATTTTTTATTGTTTATGCATGTTAATGGCTATGCAGTTCTTTCCAAAATTAATGTTTGGAAGTATGATAAATAATCTCATAAAAGTAAAATCACTTCTATTGCAAAAGCTAAAATTAAAGAATGGATAAATCCAAAGAAATCCTTGCATTTG
>JAICKT010000566.1 GCA_025927795.1 Parafilimonas sp.
AAAGTTAGATGAAGTTGTACAGACGCTGCAAGACACAAGCGATGAAAAAATGCAGGCCAGTTTTACATTACGTAGCGGCGATCATGTTATTGCTTCACTTCCACGTATGGTGGCCGTTCGTTCAATGGCGTTGAATCATATCATTCATCACCGCGGACAAATAGCCGTGTACCTGCGCCTACTTGATATTCCGGTTCCGGGCATGTATGGCCCAAGTGCGGATGAAATGTAATGAAGGCTCCTGCTGTAGTGAGTAACTTTTGATGAGAAAAACTATGGTTAGCTTATTTGTTTTTTTCATCTGTAAAAAAGTGTAATAACCATTATTTATAAAAATTATCATTCCATTCTCAAGCTCTTTACAGGGTTTGCTATGGCTGCTTTTATTGATTGTAAACTTATCGTAAACAACGCAATCAACATCACTAATACTCCTGCCGATGCAAACAGCCACCAGCTTATTGCAATACGATAAGGAAAACTCTGCAACCATTTATTTGCAGCCATATATGCAAGAGGTGATGCAATCACTAAAGCAATTACAACTAACTTGATAAAATCTGTGGAAAGCGTGGTAACAATATGTTGCACCGATGCGCCAAGCACTTTGCGAATGCCAATTTCTTTTGTTCTTTTTTCTGCTGATAAAACAGATAAGCCAAACAAACCAATGCATGAAATAAAGATCGTTAACATTGCGCCGAACAACATAACCTGTTTCCATTTTTCAACATCGGCATACTGCTTTTTATTTTCATCATTTTTAAATACATAAGAATAAGAACTCATGGGATAAAACTGCTGATATGTTTTTTGTATCCATTTTAAACTTGCAGTTGCAGTGTTGGGTTTTATCCTGATATAATAAGTTCCATAAGAACCATTCATAGTAAATAACTGCGGTGTTATTTTTTTTGTTAGTGATGCAAAGTGATAATCTTTTATCACACCAATTACATGATATGTTTGATTACTGCTTCCCAACATGTTGATAGTTTCACCAATGGGATTTTGCCAGTGTGCAGCTTTTACAAAACTTTCATTTACGATAACAGATTGTATCGAATCAGCGGGAAATGCTGTTGAAAAATTTCTTCCTGCTACTAATGGAATTTTTAACAAAGGCAAATAATTTTCATCAACTATTTCATTAGTAAAATACACAGTAGAACCAGCCGCGTTTTTTGTACCTGTGCCCCATTCACCGGCATTCTTTACACTAACACCAATAATGTTTGTGTTCTTAAGCAATTCACTTTTAAAAACAGCAGCATCGGCATGTGTTAGCCCGTTCTTATTTACGATAACAAGATTATCGTCATCATAGCCCAAATTTGTTTTGGTTAAAAAATTAAACTGGGAATAAATAATAAATGTGGCAATAATTAAAAACGATGCCAATGTAAATTGCAATACCACCAGAGATTTTTGCAGGTAATTCTTTCCTGCTATCTGAAAACGACTGTATAAAGTTTGCACAGGATTATAGCCTGATAGAACCAAAGCAGGATAAAAGCCTGCAAGCAATCCTGTGACGATGTACAGGATTATATAATCAACAATCAATTTTGCATCAAACAAATAAGAAATTGATAAAGCTTTATTGGCAAGATCATTAAACAACGGCAACAACAACTGAGCTAACACAATTGCAAATAGAAAAGCAATCGTGCATAAAAAAAATGATTCACCGAGAAACTGCATGGTGAGTTGTTTCCTTTCGCCGCCAATCACTTTGCGAATGCCCACTTCTTTGGCTCTTCTAACAGAACGTGCAATAGTAAGATTCACAAAATTGATACACGCAATCAACAACACAAACAATGCGATGCCGGAAAGTATATATGAATACATTGGGTTGCTTGAATTATTGGCACCAGTTGTAGCAGGCAAATCAGGATTCAAATGCATGTCAAGATAAGGTTGTAAAAAATAGGTACCCAAAGGAAGATTATTTGGATCTCCGCCATCTATTTTCAGCATTTCCTCCAGGGTTTGTTTTGCATCTGCAACATAAAAACGTTGCATTTGTTTTTCTACTGTTTGAACGTTTGCTTTGTCATTCAGCACAACAAATGTGTTCAGGTAACTATTAAACCAGTTGTGCGTGTCTTTTGCATCTGCATCAGATTCTTTGAAAGGCAACAGTATATTAAACTGAATGGAAGAATTTTGAGGGCAATGTTTTGCAACTGCGGTTACTTTATAAGGAACATATGTGCTGTCTTCTTTTATCCTC
>JAICKT010000329.1 GCA_025927795.1 Parafilimonas sp.
AAAAATCAAGATTGCTTTCTTCAAGCGTGTCTGCAAAAAACTCAACTTCATTTTCATCATTTTCAATTAATAAAATGGTTTCTTTTCCATCTCTCACAGTTTAAAATTTTAAAAAGAGTTACCCGGTTGAAGGGCAACTCTTTTTTAAGGGTTTGTTCATAGATTAGCCGGCCTTCATATAAAAATTTAAATAGTGCAGCCTTCTGATTATATAAAGAATTACAAATGAATTCATACAAAAAGTTCTTTCTAAAAAGCAAAAAAAATGGAATTGGGACTACAGTATTAAGCGATGTATAGGCGCCTCAACGAGGGTATTTTTTTGAAAGCACAATAATAGTAATAATAAAATTAAATCACACATGATTACTATAATTTTTTTGATATTTTATTACTTTAAAGCAGTAAGTATTAGCCGGGTTTCTATTATACTAAATCCAGATTTCTTATAGAATTTACTTTTAAAGAAGAACCTAAATTGATGTTATAAAAATCTGTCGGTTGTAAGCCAGATTTCAGAATTAATAGCCTTGTTTGCTTATTAGAAATTGTATGTTTAAATATCTTAAAAAAGATTTCGGAAATTAAATAATTTCAATTTTAAGATTTTACTATAGTACAACCATTGGCGGCATGCTGAATACTTTTCCTTTTAATTTCAAACATTCACATTGCTTTACACATTGCATATTGTTGTAGCAATTGAATTGGTGGGTATTGCATTTATCCTTATCGCTACATGAAAACAGCACTCGTTAAAACATTGTTACAGGTTATTGCAGGCGGTTGAATTGTTTTTGGTATAGGTGTATTGTTGGGCAACCTAAATATTGCTCCTTAGTTTGTACTATGAATTTATTTGCGCTGAATTTTCTTCTCCGGTTTTTTTCTTTATATCTTCTTTCTTTTTAGGTTGTGCAGCTTTTTTAAACGTTTTAGTTTTTTTATCTGTGCCGTTAAGACGTACGCCTTTTACAAGTAAGCGCGTAGCTTTTTTCAAACGCTTATTAAATTTTTTCTTACCAAGGCTTTCTTCTATTTCCGGCAAGGCAACTTCAATTTTATGTGCGAGTTCTTTTTTTAATTCCTTTTTGTTATGAAACGAATATGTTGCAGATTTTTTTGTAGCCATATATAAAAATTAAACAAATTTAAAATTACGTTTAATTATTTAATGTTAAGCTTTCAGCAAATAAAAAACACGCTTGCATCGGGTGTATTTATTGGTTTCATAAGTATGCTGTTTCCGCTGTTCACAACTTAACTACAAATTGTATCGCGTACCTTTGTATAAATTTTATATAATGTTGAACTCGATTGAAAGTGCGATTGAAGATATAAAGCATGGTAAACTGGTAATTGTGGTTGATGATGAAGACCGCGAAAATGAAGGTGATTTTATTACAGCAGCACATAATGTTACACCTGAGATTATTAATTTTATGAGCAAGCAGGGGCGTGGTTTAATTTGTGTGCCGATGAATGAAGAACGTGCGGATGAATTGAAACTTGATTTAATGGTAACCAATAATACTGCATTGCATGAAACACCTTTTACGGTAAGTGTTGATTTAATTGGTCATGGATGCACAACCGGCATTAGTGCACATGATCGCGCAAAAACAGTACAGGCATTAATCAATCCCGAAACAAAACCTGAAGATTTAGGAAGACCCGGGCATATATTTCCATTGCGTGCAAAAAAAGGTGGTGTATTAAGAAGAACCGGTCATACAGAAGCAACAGTTGATTTGGCAAGACTTGCAGGTTTCGAATCTGTTGGCGTTTTGGTTGAAATTATGAATGAAGATGGAACGATGGCACGTTTACCACAGCTTAGAAAAATCGCTGATAAGTTCGATTTGAAAATTGTTTCAATAAAAGATTTAATAGAGTATCGCTTAAAAACAGATTCATTAATTGAAGAAATTACGCGTGTAGAAATGCCTACCAAATATGGTAACTTTAAACTGGTTGCATTTAAAGAAAAAACTACAGGTGGCGAACATCTTGCTTTAATAAAAGGTGAATGGCAAAAAGATGAACCTGTATTAACACGTGTGCATTCAAGTTGTTTTACAGGTGATATTTTGGGCAGCTTTCGTTGCGATTGCGGCGATCAGCTACATAAAGCCATGCAAATGGTAGAAGCAGAAGGCAAAGGTTTAATTATATATATGAACCAGGAAGGCAGAGGTATTGGTTTAATGAATAAACTGCGTGCATATAAATTGCAGGAAGAAGGCATGGATACGGTTGAAGCAAATCTGCATCTCGGTTTTGGAATGGACGAACGTGATTACGGTGTTGGTGCGCAAATATTACGTTATTTAGGTGTAACCAAATTAAGATTGATGAGTAATAATCCTAAAAAGCGTGCAGGTTTAAGTGGTTATGGTTTAGAGATTGTCGAAATTGTTCCCATCGAAATAAAACCCAATAAACATAACGAAAAATATTTGGCAACTAAGCGTGATAAAATGGGGCATAAAATTCTTTCGCATAAATAATTGAAATTCGAAATTGAAAACTCAATTATCATTGGAAAATAATCAATATAAATTAGACAGAAATAATATTTCTGCTATGTCATTTGAAGAAGCAGATGATCACACAACTTATTGGCTTGATAAAACGGAAGATGAAAGATTAAATGCAGCATGTTTTCTCATTAACCAGCTATATGGTGTAACACCAGATACAAAAGTTGACCGTACGATTACAGACCATAGAAAATTTTCTGATGGCTGATTTGTTCAATAAAGATTTTTTAGATTTTATTGATGCACTTAACAAAGCAAAAGTGGAATATATTTTGGTTGGTGGTTATGCTGTAATACTTCATGGTTTTGCGAGGTCAACAGGGGATATGGATATTTGGGTAAACAAAACATCTGATAATTATAAAAAATTAAAAAAAACATTTTTATTATTTGGGGCCCCAATATTTTCTGAAAAAGATTTTTTAGGAAATGAAATTGATGTTTGGGGTATAGGTAAAGAACCTAATCGCATAGAAATATTAAATCAATTAAAAGGAATAGCATTTGAAGAAGCATATCCGCTTTGTAAAATTTTTATTCAAAATAAAATTGAAGTAAAATATATTCACATCAATCATTTAATTAAAGCAAAAGAAGCAGCAGGCAGATTTAAAGACAAAAATGATATTGAGCAACTAAACAAAAAAAAATCAGAAATAAAGCATGGGTTTATTTAATAAATTATTTGGTAAAAAAGAAAAAGAAAGTTTAGATGAGGGTTTGCAAAAAACCAAAGCAGGTTTTTTTGAAAAAATAACGAAAGCAATTGCAGGAAAAAGTACAGTTGATGAAGAGGTGCTTGATGAATTGGAAGACGCTTTGGTAAGTGCAGATGTTGGTATTGATACAACAATAGAAATTATCAACCGCATTGAACAGCGTGTTGCAAAAGATAAATACGTGAGCACATCTGAATTAAATAAAATGCTGCAAAATGAAATTGAAAATGTTTTAACTGATTCGCCAGAAGATTCATACAAAGAATTTGATTTGCCTGAAAATAAAAAGCCTTATGTTTTATTAGTTGTAGGAGTTAATGGTGTTGGCAAAACAACCACCATTGGCAAACTTGCCCACAATTATAAAAAGGCCGGTAAAGAAGTTTTGCTTGGTGCTGCAGATACATTTCGTGCTGCTGCTGTTGACCAGTTAACAATATGGAGCGAAAGAGTTGATGTGCCAATTGTAAAACAACCAATGGGCAGCGATCCTGCCGCAGTTGCGTATGATGCAGTAAAGAGTGCAGTTGCAAAAAAATCCGATATTGTAATTATTGATACTGCCGGTCGTTTGCACAACAAGATTCATTTAATGGAAGAGCTTTCTAAAATTAAACGTGTTATTCAAAAAGTAATTCCTGATGCGCCGCATGAAGTTTTGCTAGTGCTCGATGGCTCAACCGGGCAAAACGCATTGGAGCAGGCAAAGCATTTTACAGCAGCAACAGATGTTACATCAATCGCAATTACAAAACTTGATGGCACTGCAAAAGGTGGTGTTGTTTTAGCAATCGCTAATCAATTTAAAATACCTGTAAAATATATTGGTGTAGGAGAGAAGATGGATGATCTTCTCATCTTTGATAAACGTGAATTTGTTGATAGCTTATTTAATTTGGAAAAGGTTTAATCAGGAAATTATTTGAGAGTTATTCTTATTCAATCTTAAAGTTTGTTTTTTATTTTTCGTCATCATTATTCACATTATGTTTTTGAGGTAAGGTCAGGCTTGCCAGTCTTTAAATCAACCGGCACTGAGACATGTTCAAGCACGATCAGCCAATTACCTTCAATCTTACGATAGCCGTCCGTAACGCGCACCGTCCGATCAATCGAATTACCTTGAACATCAGTACCCGTAACGTGCTGGATGCTGTGACTAAATCCAAGATTACCGTCAACAGTGATGCTGAGATCAGTGATGTCGATTTTTGGTGTGCCCTTAAAGTGTAAGAAGAAACTCAACCAAGCTTTACGATATGTGTCAGCACCAAGATGTTGCCTCGGCGGAACAACGTCGAAAACGACAAGACTTTTATCCGGTATGTAGTTCTTCATCATCGCATCAACATCTCCTGCATTGAAGGCAACTGCAAACTTATCTTCAAGCGCCCGAATCGCTGCCTCATCATCTGAAATCTTTTTCATACAATGGATTTAACGTGTGAAAAAAATAAAATAACACATTGGTTAAAGGTAAAAATCATAAGTGCTATGCAACCAATTCTCAGTCATCATTTAAAAAAAAGACATGACAGTTTTAAAATTGCCATGTCTTCTTAAAAATAAAAATGGTTAGATTATTCTTTACTCAATCTTAAAGTTTGTTTTCTATTTTTTTCATCCGTAATTGTAACTAAATATAAACCACTTGCATATTTACTTACATCAAGCTGAATTGTATTTATTCCTTTAAATGTAACGCCTGTTTTTGTTTGCAAAATTTTACCTGAAACATCGCTAATGTTTATTGTATATTTTCCATCAGCATTAAAAGAAAGTGTTGCATTTGATTTTGCAGGGTTTGGATAAACAGAAACCTTTGCGTTTAAAATATTTACATAAGAATTATTGCCGGAAGTAATTGAATTATCGCTGACAGAAACATGAACTGTATCGCTGTAAAGTGTAAGTGCTGTTGCAATAGAAT
>JAICKT010000202.1 GCA_025927795.1 Parafilimonas sp.
AAAAAAAATTCATGCAGATACTTTAAGGTCTTTTTAAGTTTTTAGATTTAAACGCGCTATCAAAACATACTATCTTAAAAGATTAAAGTTTTTAAAAATGAAATACAGGCTTGCATTTTTTATTCTTTTATTATCGTTCACCACAACAGGTTTTTGCCAAACTACGAACGGTGATGATACAGCTAACCAGGTAACCACCGTTGATGGAATTATTCATGCTTTATATGATGCAATTTCAGGTCCGGCCGGTCAGGAGCGTGATTGGAATACGTTCAGAAATTTATTTGCTGAAGATGCACGCATGTATATTGCGGTACCAGACCAGGACAGTGGTTCTGTTTTAAAATCTATTACGCCCGAAGAATATGCACAGCGTAATCAAACACGATTATCAGATATTGGTTTTAGTGAAGAAGAGTTATATAGGATAACAAATACTTATGGCGCAGGTACGCAAATTTTTTCTACCTACGAATCGCACTATACCAATAAAAATGGCGAAGAAGATATAACCAAAGGCATTAATAATATCCAGTTATATTTTGATGGAGACCGCTATTATATCGTAACTATTTTTTGGGATGCGAATGCAAAAAATATTCAAGTGCCTGATAGGTATTTACCAAAAGATAAGCATACGGAGTACCAGATTAATTTATGAAGTATGAGGTAGGATGTAAGAAGTAAGAATAGCTTCAAATCTTACCTCATACATCTTACTTCGTACCTCACTCCACAATTCGCAACTTCGCATAATTCAGCATAATTTTTTTCTCGCCATTCAATTCAAACTTAACTGTGGCAATTGGGTTATGTGCACTGCCTTCTAATTTTGTAACCAATCCAAACCCAAATTTCTGATGTTCTACTTTTTGTCCTTCCTGCAAATTGGTTGTATCACTCGGCACAAAATCTTTTGATGGAACATGCGCAACCGGTGAAGGTTTTTTTTGCAAGGTTGAAATATAAGAAGGCTTTTCTGTTGCTCGTTGACTATTGACTGTGGATTGACTTTCAAATCCACGATGCATTCTCTCAAACGCAGAACCCATGCCTTGAAAACTGGTTTGATTTCTGGCACCACCACCCGCAAAAGGTCTATCTAAAAATGCTTCAGGTAATTCTTCTAAAAAACGGCTCGCATCATTTTGCGTTAAGCTTCCAAAACGATAACGCGCATTTGCATAAGTAAGAAATAAATGTTTTTGCGCTCTTGTTACGGCAACATAAAATAACCGGCGTTCTTCTTCCAGCTCTTCGCGTGTATTTATGCTCATCGCATTTGGAAATAATGTTTCTTCTAAGCCGCCAACAAACACAACAGGAAATTCCAAACCTTTTGCAGAATGTATTGTCATCAGTTTTACAACATCAGCATTTTCATCTTTTTCATCTGCATCAGTTAATAATGTTATCTGCTGCAGATAACTGCCTAAACTTTTATCACCCACTTCACCTTCTTCATTGCTTGGGCTTTCAGTAAATTCTTTTATTGAGTTTAGTAACTCCTGCACGTTTTCATATCTTGCTAAACCTTCCGTGCTTTTATCATTAAATAACTCTTTAATAAAATTTGTATGCTTGCCCACCTGCACAGCAACATCATAAGCATTTTTTTCCTGCAGCATACTTTGAAAATATTTTATCATGATAACAAAGTTTTGCATGGCTTCTAATGTGCCTGCTTTAAAACCAAATTCTGCTGCACGTGTAAGCACTTCATAAAATGTTATATTATTCTCATTAGCAATCGTAACAATTTTTTCTATTGATGTTTTGCCAATGCCGCGCACAGGATAATTAATAATGCGGCGCAATGCTTCTTCATCTCTTGTATTTACAATCACACGTAAGTAAGCGAGAAAATCTTTTATTTCTTTACGCTGATAAAAACTAATGCCGCCATAAATTCTGTAATTAATTCCCATGCGGCGAAGGCTTTCTTCATAAGCACGGCTTTGTGCATTGGTGCGATATAGAATTGCAAAATCTTTATTTGAAAAATGATTACGGAGCTTTTGTTCCTGAATAGTATCAGCAACATATTTTCCTTCATCGTTATCCGTCATTGTGCGCACTAATTTTATTTTTTCACCCTGCGCATTTTCTGTCCACAATACTTTTGGTAATTGCCCTTTATTATTTTTGATGACTTCGTTTGCAACATTCAATATAGCTTGTGTGCTGCGATAATTTTGTTCGAGTTTAATCACTTTTACATCATCATAATCTTTTTGGAATTGCAAAATGTTTTCAATTGTTGCGCCGCGAAAACTGTAAATACTTTGTGCATCATCACCCACCACACAAATATTTTCATGTACTGCAGCCAATAATTTTGTTATTTGATATTGTACCGGGTTTGTATCCTGGTATTCATCAATTAAAATGTATTTAAACTTATGCTGATACTTGTGCAACACTTCAGGAAAATCGCGCAGCAACTCATACATCTTTAATAATAAATCATCAAAATCCATTGCACCATTTTTAAAACAACGCGCCTGGTAAGCTTTATACACCTGCGCTAAAGCCGGACGGTTTGTGCGCATATCTTCCTGCTGAATATAATAATCGTTCGCATATTCATCAGGACCAACTAATGCATTTTTTGCTGATGAAATTCTATTGTGAACAACATTTGGCTTATATAATTTATCATCAAGATTTAATTCGTTCACAACAGTTTTTATAACCGAGCGGCTGTCATCTGTATCATAAATAGTAAAGTTGTTTGGATAGCCAATGCGCGGCGCTTCAGCTCTTAAAATTCTTGCAAATACGCTATGAAAAGTTCCGATATAAAGATTGCGTGCTTCTGTATTACCAAGAATTTTTTCAACCCGCTCCTTCATTTCAGCAGCAGCTTTATTGGTAAAGGTTAGCGCGAGAATATTAAATGAATCAACGCCATTTGCCATCAAATGCGCAATGCGCGTAGTAAGAACTTTCGTTTTGCCGCTTCCTGCCCCGGCAACTATCATTAATGGCCCTTTGATGTGTGTTGCTGCTTCGCGTTGAGGTTCGTTCAATCCCTTCAGATACTCCTGCATTTGTGCAAGTTAAAGAATTGATTTTCGCTTCGTTTAAAGCAAACAAAAAAATTATTGACAGGTTATTTGCGAACGTTTAAAGGAATTTTTTTAGCATTCAAATACTTGCTTAAAAATCTATTATTATTTGATGTTCCTTTAAAAAATATTTAAAAGCATAACCAAAACAAATTTTAAAAAAATGAAACAGACTACAGTACAAAATGAAGTGCTTGTAATATTAAACAGCTCTTTTGCACAAAGAAACTGGTGTAAACTCGAAGATGAAACAGACAAGGCTTTATCTAAAGAAGAAAAATTGGAAGACGCTTGTATAAATGGACTTATACAGGATTTGGTTCCAGAAGCATTTTCAGTAAAAACGAATAACAAAATATTTTTATGGCAGGTTCATGTTGGTGTTTCTTTTGTGCAACTTGAGTTAGGAGAATTGCCTGCAGCGCTTGAAAAAAAATCTTCAATTGACCCAAATAATTTTATGCCTTTTCTTTTATTAAATTAATGAAACAAATTACTTCTGACTTATTTGGTATTGATGTTTGCCAGTGTTCCACCCATTTATTTCTACAACAGGTATTACAGATGTTTGCGTGTAATTAATGATAATAGTTTTCGATTCGTCGGGTAAAATAGATATATAATTATCAGTATAAAAAGTTGGCAATATCCTTTGTTGTGTTTTTGGATCAATAAGCGAAACACGATTAAAAAATGCAACAGGTTTATCCGCAGGATTCGATAACGTAAGTTTTATTTCACCATCTTTTATTTTATCTACCTTAATATTTAATTCAGTTGATTTAAGATTTTGAATTCCTGAATAATTCCCAGCAGAATCAGCTAACCAATATAAATTATCACTAACAGGTTGTTTATTTAAATCAAGCAATCTTAACACTAAAAAACATCCTTCACTTTTAGCGGCTTTTTCCAAAGCTCTCGAAACAGATAAATATTTTTTTACCGTTGTTGGTCCAATTTCTGAAAACACCTGCGTTATTAATTTTTCTTTCCCGTCCATATCAACTAATAAAACCTGCAGCATCATATCGCGATGCGCTTCAAATTTATTATTCACGACCATAACAGAACTGTCAGCAGCGTTAAACATAATATGCAGCGGTTCACCTCCTGTATGTAAACCATATAAACATGCATTGGGGTCAAGGTAATAATCATACATCTGCCCGCGCATTGCACTCCAAGGATTTTGTGTTTTCCAGATAATAAAACCGGTGTACCATTCCCATTCATGCGCAGAAAAACCTTCTATTAAACCACGGTATTGATCGTAATTTATAATTTGTGCTTTTGTTGTAAAATCTTCAATATCTTTCGCGCCACCATAAGCATCCATCTGTTTACTATAGCCACTGTATTTATGATAACGCCAAACAGAATCAACTGTCATTGTTCTGTTTTCAAATGTTGGGATTGTTGTTAAATTTTGCAGCGGAATAAATCGTTGCAACGAAGTGTAATCGCTTAAACCAACAGAACCTACTTCTGAATTAAAAGGGTATGTTCTTGTTTCAAAAAAAGTTTTTATATCTTGAATGCCATAAGGTCCATCGCCATTGCCACCAAGAAAATTATAACTCATGCTGTCTGAATTCGAATAATCAATAAACCATCTTGTTCCATCGAGCAAAGGCATTAATGAATCTTTCAATGCGTGAAAAATATCTTCAGGCAAGGTGATTTCATTTCCGCCACACCAAATGGCTAACGACGGATGATTGCGTATAAGTTTAATTTGATCTGCAGCGGATTTAATAAATAAATTATGATCATCAGGATATTTTCTTCTTGACCATTGGTCGTCTAATTTTTTGGGGTCTTGCCAACGTCCGTTACAATCACCACTGCCCCAAAAATCCTGCATCACTAATATTCCATATTTATCGCACGCCGCATAAAATTCCGGGCGCTCCGTAATAGCACCGCCCCACACACGAATTAAGTTTAAATTCATATCGTGATGAAATCTTATTTCTGCATTATACCGCTCTTTGGAAAAACGCAGCATTTCATCGGAAATAATCCAGTTGCCACCTTTAATAAAAATTTTTTGACCATTTACTGAAACTTCTTTGCTGTGCGTAACATCATTCCAGTATGTTCTTATTTCTCTTACACCGATTGTGTTTGAATCAATATCAGAAATAATATTTCCTATTGAAAATTTTAAATTAAGCTGATATAAGTTTTGCGGACCGTAAGTATTCGGCCACCACAATTTTGGGTTTTGCAAACTCAAATTTTTTAGCTGAATTGTTTTTGTTGAATGTGATAGCACAACAACATTTTGAGATATTTTATTTCCATCAAGCTCATAACTTAAAACGCCTGAAACACTTGCCGCTGTGGGATTTTGTAATTCGGTTGAAACTTTTATAATTGCGCTTCGTTGTTTATCATCAACCATTCTAATACCGGGAACTTCTGTAATAATGTGCGTGTTTTGAATATTTATTTGATGCGTTTTTTTAATCACTACTTTATCCCATATTCCTGTGTTGCGGTCGCGTACGGGTTGAATCCAGTCCCAGCCTGCAACATATTGATGCATTACATTCTTGGCAATTGTTCCATCGCCACCTTGCCCCCCATTTGGGTTGCCAACAAAATCTGGCGGATATACAATTACTGCTAACCTGTTTTTACCATTGTGGTTTAAGTAAGCAGTAATATTATAAGTTTGACTTAAGAACATGCCTTCATGCAATTGCTGATTGAGCTGATACCCGTTTAAAAAAACATTACAACTGTAATTGATACCTCTTAAGTACAAATAAACCTGTTCAGTTGATGCTGCTGATTCTTTAAAGTCTTTTACAAACCAATATGTGTAATAATCTTTACCAATATTATAAATGTCAGGGATCTTTTCATTATTCATTCCATAAAACGGGTCGGGAATTTCTTTGTTATTCAGCATTGTTGTAAGAACAGTTCCTGGTACGGTTGCAGCTTTCCATGATTGGATATTATAATTAATTTTTGAAATTGCTGAACCATCATCTTTAATCATTGAAGCCTGTATACATTTCCAGTCGCTGTTTAATTCGTAAGACGATTGTGCTTTTGAATTAATACACATCAATATAAAAAACAATGCAGCAACAAAGATTCTTTTAGGCATGTTGAAAAGAATTTACAGAACTTATAATAACAATTTTTTTTTGCAAGCTAACATGTTCACTTCACAGTATCTAAAAGTTTAGGAGTATGAGAAGTTTAATTGTCAAATATTTGGCACGCTTCTTATACGTTTTTAACGCAATTTTTTTATTGTATGATGTTGCTTTTTTAAATGCTTTACATCTATATAATAAAGGGTTTAAATGAAAACAAATTCTACACAACAGGAAATCTTGCTAATGACAAAAAGTTCAGTTGCCCAAAAACAGTGGTGTAAGAAAGAATTTGATAATGGAAATAAAAATCTTACGCCGGAAGAGTATATAGAAGAAGCTTGCGCGAATGGTTTAGTACAGGAATTGTTACCAGAAGTTTTTAATAACAATCATAAAATGTATTTATGGCAAATGCATCCGGGGTTTTCTTTTTTACAGCTTGAATTAGGTGAATTTCCTTTAACAATCCAAAAAGAGTTCTCGCTTGATCCGCACAATTTTTTTTCAACGATTCATTATAATTAAGACATTAATTGTTCCAACAAAAAACCCGGGCAATTGCCGGGGTTTTTTATTAAGATTAGTTGAGTAAAATTTATTCGCCTGCTTTAACTAAACCAAGCTTTGCTTCCAAACTTAATGTTGCATGAGGTACAGCGCGCAATCTTGCTTTATCAATCAATTTACCGGTAACGCGACAAATGCCATAAGTTTTATTTTCAATACGAATCAATGCTTTTTCCAAATGATCTATGTATGTAATTTGGCGGCTTGCCATTTGGCTCAGTTGCTCGCGTTCCATGCTCATACTGCCATCTTCCATTGTCATGTAACGGTTTTCGCTTTCATCTCCACCCATATCATCTTTTCTTGTTATCAAACCCTGCAAATAAGCGAGTTCTTTTTTTGCAGATTCTAACTTTTTCTGAATGAGTTCCCTGAAATCATTCAACTCTGCATCAGTATACCGAACCAAGGGTTCACTTGGCTTTATAGCATCTTGTCTTTGTTCGAGTGATTTATAAGAAGGTTGATATGGAACACTTGTTTTTGTGGTTATCTTAGGTAGCTTAACTTCTTTTAAAGGTTCTTGTTTTTTTGGAGTTTGCTTTTGAGCTTTTACAACGGGTTTAATTTCGTCATGCTTTTTTTGTTTTGCCATGGGTATTTCCTTATGTTTTTCATTTATACGGGAAGCAGGTTTAGCCACCACTTTTGTTGATGCTTTAACGGCTGCTTTTTTTGTTATTTTATTTACGGGTTTTGCAACAGGCTTTGCAGGTTTTTTATCTGCACCTTTTTTAGGCGCAGCCTTTTTCGCTGGTTTATTTACAGCTTTATGTAAAGGCTTTTTATTTTTAGCTGGCTTGGCAATAGGTTTTTTTGAAGCGGCAGCTTTTTTTACTGTCTTTTTCACGACTGATTTTTTTACGATTTTTTTCTGTGGCATAGTTCGCTATCGTTTTTTGTTTACGCTCACCTTCAACAGATTATCGTTTACTTCGATCTCAGTGCCATCCTTTATTTCGGGCACCCAGCTTAGATTATCTGCCAAAATTTCGGCGCAAATATAGTTTTTAAATGTATTGATAGAGGGTTTAAGTGAAGTATTGTCGAGAACATTTATTAGTATTCT
>JAICKT010000659.1 GCA_025927795.1 Parafilimonas sp.
AATATAGTAACAGCAAAGCCAATAATTAAAATAATTTTTCTTCTTTTTATTGCGTCGTAATTTTTTGCGTAAAATTTCCCAAAGCCATAACCTAAAAGCATTACGCCTGTCCATGGAATGATGGCATATAAATCAAAAATGAAACGTTGGTCGCCATATTTAAGTTGCGTACCAAATGCAGTAAAAAATATACTCATTAAAACATGCTCAGTTCCCTGTTGCGGTATTTTCATATAGTCAATTAAATCATGCCCAAAAACAATAATAACACCTAATGCAATAATTAATTTTATTGAAGTGCGTACAAGCAAACCAAGTATCACCATGCTCCAGCCAATTACCCAAATTACCTGCCACACAAAAAGATTATAAAGCGGGTTGAAGGTAAAAGCAAACGTCATGATGATGTTTTCAACCAGCACTAACCATAGACCTCTTGTGATAAGAAATTTGCTTAATTCTTTTTTCGTTCGCCGCTGACCTGCAAGAAATGCAGATGTGCCCGAAAGAAAAACAAATGCCGGTGCGCAGAAATGTGTTATCCATCGTGTAAAAAATAATTGCGGCGTTGTGGTGGCAAGATTAGTAGGCGAATCTGTAAATGCCGTTATGTGAAAAAAATCACGCACATGGTCAATAGCCATAATCAGCATTACAACGCCACGTAAAATATCTATTGATTGAATGCGTTGTTTTGGTTGATGCAAAGCAGTAGTCATAAAAAGTTATTTATAACAAGATAAAAAATTCAGTTTATAAGAAATTGAATTATTATACGAATGAACGCACTGAGTCAATATAAAACTTCGTAAAACTTACGAACTATCTATTAATGTTCGCGCTGAATCAGGAAATTGGCTAATTCTATCAAAGGCTTTTTCCTTACAGATAAAACAGCAATTTCTTCAAGATGATACAAAGCTTTATTTAAATATTGCTGCTTTAATTGTTTCGCCCAATCATCTACATTACAATCACGAAAAATTTTTAAAACACGTTCAACTTTATCATCAGTATTATTATTCAATAAAAAATTTAATTCTTCTTTCTGATTTGTATTTGCAGTTTCCAAAGCATAAATAAGCAAGAATGTTTTTTTATTTTGTTTGATGTCGCCACCGGCAGTTTTACCAAATTTTTCAGGGTCGCCAAATGCATCCAAATAATCGTCCTGAATCTGAAAAGCAATTCCTAAATTTTTTCCAAACTCATATAAATGATTTTGATTGCCTTCGCCTGCACCGCCGATAATTGCACCCATTTGCAAACTGGCTGCGAGCAATACAGAAGTTTTTAATTCAATCATTTTTAAATAATCATTTAATGAAACGTTTTGCAACTTTTCAAAATCCATATCTAACTGCTGACCTTCGCAAACTTCTTTTGCTGTTTTGCTAAAAAGATTAATGATTCGTGTGAGATAACCGGTATTTATTTTATTCAAATATTCATACGCAACAACAAGCATTACATCTCCGGCAAGTAAAGCTGTGTTAGAACCATATTTGTAATGCACTGTTTCAAAGCCACGACGCAAAGGAGCTGCATCCATTATATCATCATGTATTAAAGTGAAATTGTG
>JAICKT010000589.1 GCA_025927795.1 Parafilimonas sp.
GGCGACAGGAGCGAGAAAGGACAGGTAGCAGTGCTCAGTGGTTATCCCAACCAGGCGATTACATCAATAATTAAAACGCCCACTAAAACTGAAAAGCTGCCAACAATTACGCAGGCATTGGAAGCAGAAGGTTATCATACAAGTTATACGTATGGTGGCGAATTGGAATTTGCAAATATTAAATCATATCTCATCAATGCAGGCTTTGATAAATTGGTGAGTAAATACTCTTTCCCAATTTTTGAAAGAACTACTTCGTGGGGTGTGCATGATGAATTTGTTTTAAATAAATTTTTTGAAAATATAAAAAAAGAACAGCAACCATTCTTTGCAACATTATTTACTCTCAGCAGCCATGAGCCTTACGATGTGCCTTTTCATAAATTTATCGGGAACGATGAAACAACAAAATTCAGAAATTCTATTGCATACGCTGATAGTTGCATTGGTGTATTTATAAATCATTTAAAAAAAGATTCGCTGTGGCAAAACACATTAATTGTTTTTGTTGCCGATCATGGCCATCCCTTGCCGGGGCACGACAGGAACGATGTTCCATCAAAATTTCATATTCCATTAATTTTTAGCGGTGGCGCTTTAAATACAAAAGGAGTTGTGCCAACGATTGGTTCGCAAACAGATATTGTTGCAACCGTTTTAGATCAAATGAATATTTCACGCGATAAATTTAAATGGAGCAAAGACCTGCTGGATTCTTCTGCAAAGCCTTTTGCATTTTATTGTTTTAATAATGGTTTTGGATTTGTAACTCCTTCCGCAACTTTTACAATGGATAATATTTCCAGAAAAATTATTTTTGAAAAAGGAAATGTAGATTCAAATATGATTACTAACGGTAAGGCATACATGCAGTTCTCTTACCAGGATTATTTAAACAGATAAAACCGGCGGCGAATGCAAACGCCTGTAAAAAAAAGCAAGCAGAAAACATACAGCACTCACAACAAACCAAAGCGTTTTATATCCGTGATGATCGGCAACTAATGCGCCTGCATAAGGCCCTATCGTTTGTGCAGAAGCCCACGCCACGCTGTATAATGCGGCATATTGGCCACGATTGTTTTGCACCGTTCTTCCAATCCAGTATGCATTCATAAAAGGCATCGCAAGAATTTCTCCGAAGGTGAGAATAACCATGCTGAGCACTGCAATAAATCCATAACTGGCACGTGGAAAATTTAATAATAAAAAAGCTGCAGATACCAACAATACACCACTTGATATAAAATGCAAGGATGGCCTTTTTCCTTCCAAAGAAAAAATAGTTATCATTTCAAACAGCGCAATAATAAGCCCATTGAGCGCCATGATGATGCCGATAAATAAAACTGTAAGATGAAAATTTTCTTTAAAAAAAACAGGAATGGTTGTAAACAACTGAAAGAAACAAATCGCAAAGAAAAAAACCAATACCACAAATGAAAGATACGTGCGATCTTTATATGCTGAATTTTTTATTTCAACTTTATTTTTTGTTTTTACTTCTGTTGCTGCATTTCGTGTAGGCGACAACGTTAGGTACAATAAACATGCGGCAAGCAAGTTGGTAATTCCATCTACCCAAAACAATAAATTATAATTAAAGCTGGCGATGATTCCTCCCAAAGCCCCGCCCACAGCCCATCCCAGGTTAATAGAAAGCCGGTTGAGCGAATAAGACCTTGTGCGATTTTGTTCTTTACTGTAATGCGCAATCGCAACGGTGTTAGCCGGCCTGAAAGATTCATTAAGCACAGCAAGAATAAAAGTGCAAATGCAAATTCCTTTATAAGTATGCACTTGCCCTAAAATAATAAACATCGTTCCGCCAAATATTAATGCAAATAATTGCACATAATAATATCCGATTCTATCAACCAATTTACCGCCGAGTAAAGAACCAGCAACAGCGCCCAATCCGAAGAGGCTCATTACAAAACCTGCTTTATCAATTGTAACGCCATAATGCTGGGTAAGATACATTGTCATAAATGGAATAACCATAGTGCCGCTGCGGTTTACCAGCATCACAAGCGAAAGCCACCA
>JAICKT010000322.1 GCA_025927795.1 Parafilimonas sp.
AAAGCAAACAATTCCATTTCATTTGTTTTGCCTTTTAGCTCAATCATTCCAAGACTTTCATAATGCGAAGAAGCTAATTCAGCACGATTAATAAAATCTTTTGATGCAAGATATTTTTGGTTTAGCTCGCTGCAGCAGGTTCTTATTCTTGCTGTTGTATTCATGGTGTCACCACTCATAGCAAGATCTTTTTTTATAACGCCAATTTCACCTACTGTTACAATTCCAATATGAATGCCCACTCTAAATTCCGGACTAACACCATATTTCTTTTCAAAATCTTTTTGACGCCTGTTAAGATTTCTGCGCGCCTGTACAAGCGCCTTAATACTTTTACGTGTGTTTTCTTTACTGTATATCCACGAAACAACAATTTCATCGCCCACATATTGATAAATTCTTCCGCCATATTCAATTAATGCATTTGAAACCTGGTAAATAAATTCTCTTATTAATCTAAAATAACGCTGGCTGCCTAATTGCTCTGCAATAGGTGTTGAATCCTTTAAATCCATAAACATTATAATGCGCGTTTCAATTTTTGGTTCAACATATTTGCCGAGAAGAATATCCATAAAAACACCGGGCGAATATTTTTCATTTAATTCTATCAGCAATTGGGTAACAACAAAAAGAATAATCCAGTATAAAATTTTCTGCAACAGCTTATGAACATCGGAAATTTCGTCATAAAATTTATGGAAAGATTCTTTAAAAGGTACTCCTAAAATAGAAATTGAATTGAAAGAAAATAATAAAAGATTAATTAAGAATGCAGCAATTACAAGTATGGCGCTTTTAATCAGCAATGTTGTAAGCAAATTAAAATCGCGGAACAAACGTTTTAAAGTGTTTACCAATAAATATCCAACGCACAGGCTTGATATAAAAACAATCAGCTCTCTTAACAATAAAGCACCAAGTTTATTTTGTGATGGAAGCGAATTAAAAATCAGCACAACAATTATATCAATCAGCGTCCATAAAGCGGCTATGGATAAAATGGTTTTGAAGCGGTATTGTGTAACCGAGCTTACTTTGCTTAGTATGTTCCAGTGGTTTTTCATGCAGTTTGCTGAATATAAAAATAAATTGACTCCTGTGCATTTATTTTTTCCGGATTATCACTTTGTACTTTATGCTGATCATAATTTTCTGTAAGCTCAACCATTTTATCATTATCGCCCCATTGAATATTAAAATAATCTATCAGTTCTTTTTTACACTCATCATTTGTTATCGTTGTACAAACTTCAATGCGGTGATGAAGGTTCCTGTTCATCCAGTCTGCAGAACCTATAATTACTTCAGGATTATCTGAGCCAAAAATAAAAATCCTCGTATGTTCAAGATAACGATCAACCAGCCTTCTTACGATTATGTTTTCACTTAAATCTTTAACACCGGGTTTAAGGCAACATATACTTCTTATAATTAAATACACTTTTACACCTGCTTTACTTGCTTTATACAGCAGGTCTATCATGCCATGCTCTTCAAGATTATTTATTTTGATTCTTATTAATGCATCTTCACCGGCAGCGGCTTTTTTTATCTCAGCATTTATTAGTTTTTCAAAACGTTCATACATATTAAACTGTGAAACGAGCAGCTTATGAAATTTGATTTTTGTTTTTGCATCCGCATCATTTTTTCTTAAATAATCAAAGAGCGGGATCAGTTCTTTTATGATTGACAAATCGGTTGTCATAAGCACATGATCAGTATAAAACTGTGCAGTTATTTCATTAAAATTTCCTGTGCTTAACAGTGCATAAAATAAATTTTGTGCACCACTTTTCTTTTTAACCAGCGCAATTTTAGAATGCACTTTAATATCAGGCTGACTGTAAATTATTTTTACACCGGCTTCTTTCATCAGCCTGCTCCAGCGTATATTATTTTCTTCATCAAACCTTGCTTTTAATTCAATAAACGTAACTACATTCTTACCATTTTTTGCTGCGCTGATTAATGCATTTACAATATGCGATTCGGCTGCAACCCTGTACAGTGTTATATAAATATCTGTTACTGCAGGGTCAACAGCGGCCTGGTTAAAAAATGCAAGTACAAGATTGTACGATTGGTAAGGAAGATGTAATAAAACATCCTGTTTGTTTAATACATTAAAAATATCGCCGCTGTTTAAAACTTCGTGTATAGTTAATGGGTTTTGTTTTTTGTATCGAAGGTCTTTGTTAAATTTTGGAAAATCTGCAAGGTCTTTCAGATTATGATAGTGTGCGCCCGCAAACATCTCCTCAAATTTTAAATTAAATCTTGAAGCAAGAAAAAGCTGCACATTCTTCGGCATATCACTTTCATATAAAAATCTTGATGGCGCTCCAAACTCTCTTTTGCGCAACTGCCTTTCAATTTTTTGAAGCAGGTCGCCGCTGTATTCTGTAGTCAATTCAATTTCTGCATTCCTGTTAAGTTTTATACTGTACACACCTTGTATCTGCATATTAGGGAACAGCCGGCTTAAGTTTTCACGGATGATATCATCAATAAAAATTACATACTCAAAATTATTTTGCGGCTCGAGTATAAAAAAGCGTTGCAGTTTTTCAGATGGGATATTTACAATGGCATGCGTTAAAAATACTTTTTGTTCATCCTGTAAAGTAACCAAAAGATAAAGCCTGTTATTTTCAGGAATAAATTTTTGGCTATTGGTTTCATCCAAAAATATTGGTTGAATAAAAGATAAAATGCTTGATAAAAATATTTCTCTTATTTCTGATACATGCACATCAAGTATCGGTGTGTTGTAATAAAATATAATGCCGTTATAATGCAATGCAGGAATAATTTCCTCTTTCAAAATTTTTCCAAAATAATCTAACTGTGTATTTATTTCCGTTTGCACACGCTCAATAATGTCTTCCTCTGCCGTAGAGTTTAGTTGCTTTCTTGTTTTTTTACCAAGCGTTGAAATAGCCACAATATATGGATAACGAATGCGAAAAAATTCATCAAGATTAGAAGAAAATATTGCAAGAAATTTTAATCGTTCGAACAATGGAATAGTTTTATCTGCAGCCTGCTCTAATACGCGCAGGTTAAAACTCAGCCAGCTTAAATCGCGGTTATTGTACATAGCGATTTTTTACAAAGGAAATATACCTGCAGAAGACTGGCTCTTATCAAAAAATAAAACAGCAATAGCAAATGCTGCCACAGAAACTATAATGCCAATCATAAAAATATAATAGGCAATTCTTATTAACCTGTATTTTCTGCCGAGTACAACAGCAAGCATATAAATATCTTTTATCAGCGAACCATATAAATAATCAGGGTCTTTCATCATTTTACGCATGGCTGTATCATACTGTTCAAGCGGTGCCTTATAAAAATTTCCGAAGAATAATAAATTGGTTTTTTTATCCATTATATCCTGCTCTGTAAATGTACCGCCCGAAACTTTTGGCCGCGTTGCGAGTATTGCAATTACAATTGTAGTTACAGCAACCAGCAAAAAAATAATTGTAGGTATTGTTAGTGCAGGTTCTTCTTCCAGCTTGCGCATAAGCACACCAAGTATAACTGAAATAATTATGGCGTTTACTGAAATAAGAATGTTGGCCTTATGGTCTGCCATATCACTCAACTTTAAATGATTTTCAGACGTAAGCCGTAGCATGGTTTGAATGCCTTTTGATGTTAATGAATTTGCATCGCTTATTTTTAGATCGTCTTTTTGCGCTTCGTATTTTTTCAGTTTCTTTTTAATCATTTTTATATTTCCCTTTTTGTTTTCTTCAAGCACATCTTTGCAGTAAGCTGTGTAAAACTGGTGTGCATTAAGCATTTCAAGTGTACCTTCATTCCAATCTTGTTTTGATATTTTTTCTTCCCGCAGATTATACTCTTCCCGCATTAGTTTATTGGTATTTTTAAAATCTTTTGTGCCGAAGTGATACGTATCAGCATCACAGATTATCTGCTGTGTTAATGTTAAAGGGTTACGCGGCATTTTGGTTGATAAAATGCAGCCTTCAATATCGGCTGTTAATTCTTTATCATCATAATCACTCATAAACTTTTTCATTACTTCAACACTTTTATCTTCATGATTTTTTAAGCCCGGAGTAAATAAATGACCAACATCATGAAACCACGCAGCCACATACAACACAAGCATTTCCTTTTCATTTAAATTATAATGCGCAGCAATTTCTTTTGTTCTTTGCACAACCGTTTCTGTATGCTTTAAATTGTGAAAGAGTAATTTGCTATTCGGCTGTTTTTCAAACAAACCGGTTACAAAATCTTCCACCTTTTTATATATAATATTTGTGTCCATGCCTTTAATTTAAAAAGTTATATTGAATTTAGTGCCAAGTGAAAAGTTAAACACCCTTTCCTGTGTTGAAAAACCAACTGTTCCGGATAATAAAACATAATTATACGCTGCATAATAAAATCCACCGCCATAAGCATCATGCCATTCACGTGAATGCTCGCCCCGCAACCATACCCTGCCCAAATCGTTAAACAAAATCAAGCCAACGGGCCCAGGCAGCAAATAGGATTTTGAATCAAAAAGTTTTATTTGCAATTCTGCGCTGCCGTATAACAATGATGTACCCGAAAAGCGATCTTTTCTAAATCCTCTTATAAAATTATTGCCTCCTAAATTAAGCGTTTGAAAATATTCATAATGTTTACTATAAATGTGACCTCCGCCAAAACGTAAAACGGGAACTACTTTAGCCGGATCGGTACGGGCTGCATGAACTTCCATGTAAGAAACAAGGCTTGTATAAGGTTTGCTATTGTCATTCAGTCCACCCAGCGAAGTAAATTCTGTAAGCCAGTAAATACCACGTGTAGGTAATAACACATTATCCAGGTTATTTATCAGCAAATCAATTTTTCCGCCGGCATACATTTTCTGGCTATAAATGCTTAATGAATCAAGCCCTACCAATTGTGGCTTGCCTAATATGCGATTACTATTATCTGCATATTTATTCCAGTAATGATATACAACGGGACCTGCCATCACCTGTATTATAGCACCTAATTTTTTCCGCAATAACACGTCGCCGCTTAAATATTTATAACGCACCCTGTAATAATCTATTCCTTTTGTTTTGTCATACACTGTTTCATTGCCAAAGCCAAAGAAATTATTTAAGGATGGATCAACGAGGCTTGCGTGCACCAGCACATCTTTATTATGAAATACATCGTTAAACTCGCCTGAATAATTTATTTGATAAGACGCATGATTAAACGCGAAAAGAAAATTTAATTTTTGCTCAGA
>JAICKT010000328.1 GCA_025927795.1 Parafilimonas sp.
GTTGAAAAAAATGCAAAACATATTCTTCTTTTTGGCGCCGGAAAATCTGCAACCGTTTTAATTGACTTTTTAAAAAATCTTTCTGCAGAAAAAAACTGGAAAGTAACCGTTGCCGACAGTGATCTAAAATCCGTTCAGCAAAAGGTTGGTGAACATGCAAATACTTTTCCTGTTGCTGTAGATGTTACAAATGCCGGGGAGAGACAACAATACATACAGGATGCAGATGTTGTAATTTCTTTAATGCCGCCGCATTTGCATTACCTTATTGCAGTTGATTGCTTGCAGTTTAAAAAACATTTACTCACTGCTTCATATATAGATGATCAAATAAAATTACTTGCTCCTGAAATTAAAAAGAGCAACATTTTGTTTTTGTGTGAAATGGGCCTCGACCCAGGCATAGATCACATGAGCGCATTGCATCTTATAGAAAACATAAAAAATAAAGGCGGAAAAATTACTTCATTCAAATCGCATTGCGGCGGATTAATTGCACCTGAAAGCGATGATAATCCATGGCATTATAAAATAAGCTGGAATCCGCGCAATATAGTTATGGCAGGCAAGGCAGGCGCACAGTATAAAGAAAATGGCGAAGAGGTAAAGCTGTTGTATGAGCAATTGTTTTCGATGGAAAATAATGTACACGTTCCAGGCTTAGGTAATTATTCTTATTATGCAAACCGGGATTCATTAAGTTATCTTTCTATTTACAATCTTGATGATGTTGCCACATTTATGCGCACTACTTTACGCCACCCCGATTTTTGTTTTGGTTGGAAAAATATAATTGATCTTAAGCTAACTGATGAACAAAAAGTTTACGATACAAACGGAATGAGCATTTCAGCTTTCTTTAAACAGCATTTTGAAAAATATGGTTTTAGTGAATGGCTTACCCAGTTGTTAAGTACACGACTTGAGTATGCAAAAAAAATGATGGAGCAATTAATGAATTTAATGCAGGCAGAACAGGAAGCAATAAACGAAGGTGAAAAACCCGAAGATGATTTTATGATGATTGATGAAAAAGGTGAGCTGACAACTTTGAATGTTGATGAAGTAAAAAACCGCGCAGCAGAAAGCGTGGCAGTACAAATGCACGAAGCAAATCTTACATTAAAACAATTATTTTATTTAGGACTGAATGATGAAATTTTTATTGATAAGGGTTTATGCAGTGCGGCAGACGTTTTGCAATTTATATTAGAAACCAAACTTGCATTGCAACCCGGCGATAAAGATATGATTGTAATGCTGCATGAAATTGAATATGAATTAAACGAAAAAAAATCAAACATAAAAAGCACGCTTATTGTAAAGGGCGAAGATCATATTCATACAGCAATGGCAAAAACAGTTGGATTGCCATTGGGCATTGCCGCCAAATTAATTCTTGAAGAAAAAATAAAAGCAACTGGTTTGCATTTGCCGGTTTTGCCTTCAGTATATCATTCGGTTTTAAAGGAATTACAGCAGCACGGAATTAATTTTGAAGAGGAAAATTATTGATTGGGCATCTTGCTCATATCCATATATAAAACATTCCATTTGTGTCCGTCAGGATCTGTAAAAGCGCAACCATACATCCATCCATCTTTTTCATTCGGTTCGCTAAAAACATTACCGCCCGCACTCATTACTTTTTTTGCCATTTCATCCACTTCCTCTTTACTTTCTGCATCAATTGAAATCAAAACTTCATTAGCGTTTGCAGTATCAGAAATTTCAGATTTTATAAAACCTTTAAAAGTGTTTTCTTCAAATAACATAATTACATTTTTGCCAATTACAAGGCTTGCAGAAACAGGAGAGTTACCATGCTGTGTATTAAACGAGAACCCTAATTTGGCAAAAAAATCTTTTGATTTTTCTACGTTTTTCACAGGCAGATTAAGCCATAATTGTTTGGTCATAGATTTAGCTTTAGCTATTAAAATTAATAATAAAGGTTGTATTTATAACAAGCATTTTAAGCAGAAATATTTTCAAAAATTTCTACAGATTTATTTCTATTTCGTGATATTAATAATCGCCTTTTCTCCGTAGGCCGAGATGTTAAAAAAAGTTTTTTATTACTATTTTATACGTTCACGTAATTTTAAAGCGGGTAGAGCAAAATCCATATAAACCGCAAAATAATTTGGTAAAATCTTTTCCAAAGCATTTTTTTTGAAAAGTACTTAAGGCAGTAAATTTTTAAATGCGTTTATAATAACTTAAAATGCGAATAACAACATACGTATCAGGGTTAAACTTGAAAATTTTTTGAAGAAAAATTAAACCGCGACAGCTCTATATTATGGAAGCATAAAATTTCAAATGCGCTTATTATTAATATTACGCCCATATCAAAAAATAAAATCATTGTAACTACAATGGATGGAAAGGTAACCTGCCTCTCTTATAACCTTTAATGTATGTTTTTTTTGTTGATTAAATTTCATACAAAAAGTTTGCGTTTTATTTAATCTTTAATATCTAATATTGATGAAAAAATTTATGCAGGTTGTGCATAAATTTTTTAAAGGCAATGCACCATTGGTGTTTGAAAATATACGCATCCATTTTCCACATAATGTGCATATTCAGACTTTAATTTTTCAAACTAGAAAGATATTTTCGTCTTCTGCCTCTAACGAAAACTAACCGAAAAAAAATAATTACAAACGCATTAAAATAGTTTAACATGATGACACAAAACCCATCACATGCACTCCGCTTTCAACGCCGCTTTACAAAAGATGGTGTTAGCCCCTTTGATATGTTTGAATATGATTACCGCACCAGCGTAATTAAAAATCCAACCGGTGAGGTTTTGTTTGAAATGAAAAATGTGGAAGTTCCAAAACAATGGAGCCAAATTGCGACAGATATCATCGCACAAAAATATTTTCGTAAAGCAGGTGTGCCGCAGGCTGATGGAAGTATGGGACGCGAAACTTCTGCAAAACAAGTTGCGCATCGTATGGCAAATTGCTGGAAGGTTTGGGGTGAGCGTTATAATTATTTTGATACGCCGCAGGATGCGCAAATATTTTATGAGGAGTTAGTGTATAGCATTTTAAACCAGGCTTGCGTGCCCAATAGTCCGCAATGGTTTAACACAGGTTTGCATGAAAGCTATGGAATTACCGGCAAACCGCAGGGGCATTACTATGTTGATGCAAAAGATGGGCAGTTGAAAAAATCAACCAGTGCTTATGAGCGCCCTCAACCACATGCATGTTTTATTTTAAGTGTAAACGATGATTTGGTGAATGATGGCGGCATTATGGATTTATGGATTCGCGAAGCGCGCATATTTAAATATGGTTCTGGTGTTGGAACAAACTTTTCAAAAATTCGTGGCGAAGGAGAGAAATTAAGTGGTGGTGGAACATCAAGTGGCTTAATGAGTTTTTTGAAAATAGGAGACAGGTCTGCAGGTGCTATTAAAAGTGGTGGTACAACAAGACGCGCTGCTAAAATGGTTTGTCTTGATTTAGACCATCCTGAAGTGATGAGTTTTATCAACTGGAAAATGGAGGAAGAAAAAAAGGTCGCTGCATTAGTTGCTGCCGGATATGACAATAGCTATGAAGGTGAGGCTTACTTAACAGTATCAGGTCAAAACTCAAATAATTCTGTTCGCATACCAAATGAATTTTTTAAGAAGCTTGAAGAAAATGGCGATTGGGAATTAAAAGCAAGAACTGATGGAAGAGTAATGAAAAAAATTCCTGCACGTGAAGTGTGGAACCAAATTAATTATGCTGCATGGCGCTGCGCTGACCCGGGTACACAGTATGATACAACAATTAATGAATGGCATACTTGCCCGAAAGGCGGTCGCATTAATGCATCAAACCCTTGCAGTGAATACATGTTTTTGGATAACACTGCGTGTAATCTGGCAAGTGCCAACCTGATGAAATTTTTTGATATTGAAAAAAGTGTTTTTGATGTTGAAGGATTTGCATACACATGCAGGCTTTGGACAACAGTTTTAGAAATTTCTGTGTTGATGGCGCAGTTCCCTTCAAAAGAAGTTGCACAATTATCTTATGATTACAGAACGCTTGGTTTAGGTTTTGCAAATCTTGGAACCATGTTGATGGTGAGCGGTATTTCTTATGATAGTGAACAAGCTCGTGGAATTGCCGGCGCTATCACCGCAATCATGACGGGTATTGCATATAAAACATCTGCAGAAATGGCTGCCGTGTTGGGTGCATTTCCAAAATATGCAGAAAACAGGGAGGACATGTTGCGTGTAATGCGTAATCATCGCGCTGCTGCTTACGATGCATCCGAAGCTTACGAAGGATTGAGCATTAAACCCGTTGGCATCAATGCAAAATATTGTCCTGATTATTTATTGTCTGCGGCTTGCAAGGCTTGGGATGATGCAGTTGAACTGGGAGAAAAATATGGTTATCGCAATGCGCAAACAACTGTAATTGCACCAACAGGAACAATTGGTTTGGTGATGGATTGCGATACTACAGGTGTTGAGCCGGATTTTGCTTTGGTGAAATTTAAAAAGCTGGCAGGCGGCGGATATTTCAAAATTATTAACCAAAGTGTGCCCGTTGCATTGCAGCATTTGGGTTATGATGAAAAGCAAATTGATGCTATCGTAAAATATGCGGTTGGTGCAGCAACATTTGAAGGAGCGCCTTTCATAAATCCACAAACATTAAGTGAAAAAGGTTTTATTGCTGAAGAAATTCAGAAGCTGAACAACGCTGCAAAATCAGCATTTGAAATAAACTTCCTTTTTAATAAATTTATTTTAGGCGAAGCGTGTTTGGAAAGATTAGGTTTTTCATCTGAACAATACAATGACTGGAATTTTGATTTGTTGGATGCACTTGGTTTTACAGATGAGCAAATTGAAGCCGCTAACGGCTATGTATGCGGAACAATGACAGTTGAAGGTGCGCCCAATTTAAAGCCGGAACATCTTTCTGTTTTTGATTGCGCCAACAGATGCGGTAAAAAAGGAGAAAGATATATTCATGCACATGGGCATATCAGAATGATGGCGGCTTGCCAACCATTTTTAAGTGGTGCAATTTCTAAAACCATCAATCTTCCGCACGAAGCAACGGTTGAAGAAATCGCGGATTCATATATGTTAAGCTGGCAACTGAGTTTGAAAGCATGTGCGCTGTACCGTGATGGCTCTAAACTTTCGCAGCCATTAAGTAA
>JAICKT010000265.1 GCA_025927795.1 Parafilimonas sp.
ATTAAAGTGTTTAATAATCTGCCGCGTTACAGGGAAGAAGGAGAATTGGGTGCATGGATACGGCGCATACTGGTTAATACTGCATTAAATTATTTAAAGCAGAATAAACGTTACAGCGAAGAATTATCGTACGATGAAATAAAGCTTCACCCCGTATCGGCAGAAAATCCGCAAATTATTTTACAGGCAAAAGAACTGGCAGATCTTATACGCCAGTTGCCAACAGGTTGTCAAACTATTTTTAATCTCCATGCGGTAGAAGGTTATACGCACGTGGAAATTGGTGAAATGTTAGGCATACATGAAGGAACATCAAGATCGCAATACGCAAGAGCAAGAGCGCTTATGATAACATGGATTGAAAAAAAAGATAAGCAAATTAAAATTAAACGTTATGCCGGAAAATGAATTTGAGAAACAGGTAAAAGAGCTGATGGAAGAGCTGCACTTCTCGCCTTCCGCACCTGTTTGGGAAAGAATTAAACAGCGCATAAGCGAAAGAAAACGTCGTGTGTGGCCGATCTTTTTTTTATTTATATCTGTTGCAATTTTAAGCGGTTATTTTTTGTATGTTGATACAAAACATCATTCTAAAAACATTAATAAAAATATTGAAGCAGTTAAAATTTCATCAACAAAAAAATTAACTGGTAACACAAGCGAAGAAAGAAATAATAAAAAAGATTCTGCTTTTAAATTACAATCGCAACAGCTTTCAGTAAATAAAAGCAATCATGTGTCTTCATTTAAGAATTTAAAAAATGATACACTTGTTTTTAATCAAACTTCAAGTATAAGTAAAAACAATCCTGCGCTTACACTTAAAAATTTAAAAGATGATAAGCTGGTTTTTAATCAACCTTCAGCCAAAAAAAATAATGCTAAAGAAATTATTGATACTTCTAAAAACTTACTTACAAAAACGCAGACATCTGAATCAAATAATGATAGCAATACTAAATTAATTGCTCAACAACAGAAACCAGATGCTAACAATATCTTTAAAGACAGCATAACAAATAGTATAGAAGATTCATCGAAAGAAATTAATAGTGAACCGGAAAAATATAACGCAATAACAAAGAAAAAAAAGCAGCCTAAAAAAATTATAATCCCTGGTAAATGGCAATTTGGTATCATAGCTATGTTCGGCAGAAGTAACCTTACAGATAATGTTACCAGTTTTAATAATGATAAGACTTTACAGGTGAATCCAGCTTTTAATAATACCGGAACACCATTTAGCAATTACCAAACTGTTTTAAAAAATCCGTATAACGCTAATAATGCCTATAAGTTTGGCGTTAGCGTTCAAAGAAAAATTTCAAAGAGAAGTTCTTTAAATACAGGTTTAAACTTCGTTCACCTGTCTTCAAAAAGCAATACAGCACTCAATCTTGATTCATCTTTAGTTCCTGTTTTAGATTATATTCAAAGTAATAATTCTCCAGTTAGCTTTTACAGGGTTGGTTCTGCAAAAACATACACCAACAATTTTAATTTTATTGAAATACCGGTTACATTTCAAAGCACACTTTTTCATGCAAATAATTTTTCGGTTTTATATGATGGCGGTATATCTGTAATGCGTTTAATTTCTTCAAAAGCGCTGATATATGATAATCATACCAATAACTTTTTTTCAAATGATGCATTGTTCCGAAAAACGCAATTTCAATTAACGGCAGGCGTAAATCTTCAATTAAAAATAAAAAACGCCGGCAGCATTTTGTTAGGACCAGATTTCAATTACAGTCTTTCGCCCTATTTAAAAAATAATAATTACAGTCGGTTACATTTTATAGATTATGGACTGCATGCATCATGGATTTTTAATAAAAAATAATTACCTGCTTAACCAAACAATTTTTAGTTTTAAGCATTATGAATTCAGAACAACTTCCTGAAGTTTGGTTACGCGGCGCAATAAAAAATATTCCTTCCTTATTACAACCGGTTGCACATGCGGTGTTACAATCAAGAGAAGAAATAAATAAGATCATGCAAAATTTTCCTGAAGAAAAATTATGGGAGAAACCGGCTGGCGTTGCTTCAGTTGGTTTTCATCTTCAACATTTAACCGGCGTAATTGATAGATTGTTTACTTATGCTAAGGGCGAATCACTAACAGAACAACAATTAAATTATTTAAATAATGAAGGCAAGCAGGCAGAAAATATTTCATTACAAAAACTGCTTGCAAATTTTAATATGCAGGTTGATACTGCTTTAAAACAATTAAGCGAAACAAAAGAAGAAACGCTTACAGATTACAGAAGTGTTGGAAGAAAAAAGTTGCCCTCAACAGTTATTGGTCTTTTGTTTCATGCAGCAGAGCATACCATGCGTCACACAGGGCAATTATTGGTTACAGCAAAATTTTTATCAGTTTAATCAACTAAAACTTTTATTTAAACTTCAATACAAAAACAAAATAAGTTTCGTTAATAGATTCACTTAAAAACTTGAATGGTACGAAAGCTCTTAATAATTTCTGCTGTATGTTTTATAACAATAAATGTAACTGCGCAATATAATTTTTCTAAAGTTGATAATTGGCTTAATGAAAACACAAGTCAAATGGGTGGTCGAGCTGTTTTAATGATTTATAAAGATGGAAAATTTATTTATGATCATGCAGTGAATGACATGAATTTGCGCGAAAAATGGATTGAAAAGAAATTTGCTGAAAAACAAAATAAAAATCCCGAAATACAAAATTATACTGACACAACAAAAATAGCCATAGCGAGTTGCAGCAAGTGGTTGAGTGCCGCGCTTGTAATGACGTTTGTTGATGAAGGGAAATTAAATTTATCTGATACTGTTGGAAAATTTTTGCCTGTACTTTCAAAAAACGGTAAAGGAAATATAACGATTAGCGAATGTCTTTCTCACCTCACAGGCATCAAAGAGCCACCATTAAGAGAGAGCATTAAATCAATGAAAGAAATTAATAGTATGGATGAAGCCATTGAAGATATTGCAGCGCTGCCAATGGAAGGTGAGCCGGGAACTGTGTTTCATTACAGTAATGCAGGTTTACAAATTGCAGGTGCGGTTCTTGAAAAAATTTCAGGCAAAAGTTTTGAAACATTGTTTGCACAAAGAATAGCCATTCCATTAGATATGAAGAATACTGATTTTGGAAAAGGGAAAGTAGCGTTACCTGCCGGTGGTGCATATTCAACCTCGATAGATTATATGCACTTTCTTGAAATGATTTTTAACAAAGGTGTTTATAACGGTAAGAGAATTTCGAGTGAAAAAAGTATTGCAGAAATGCAGCTAAACAGAATAAATAAAAATGTAAAAATTGCATACAGCCCTGCAGAAGCAGGTGATTTTGGTTACGGTTTTGGAGAATGGATTATGGAAACATCAGCCGTAAATAATCTTACTGAAACAGTAACAAGTCCGGGATTATTTGGCAGTTTTCCATGGGTAGATAATGAAAACAAATATTGCGGATTTTTAATGACGTTCTATTTGAAAAATCAGGGGAGAAATGAAAGATACAAGACTCTAAAATCGCTTGTTGATGAGAGTATAAAATAAGTTTATAAAATCATTCAATAAATACAGCACAATTTCAATCCATAATGTCAGGTAAATTGTTGCATACACAAACAAGAAAAAATACTTTCACCTAAATTTTTCGGTTATTAAAAGAACCAGTTGCATTATCGCAGGTTCTCTTATTAATTTTAATTTTGTTTCTATTTTAATAACCAAATAACTGTTATGATAAAAGCGATACTGCTTATTCTGGTATTGCAATCTTTTACATTAGTATTGCTTGCTCAAACAAACAAACCATCTCCTGCCGGAGAATCTGTTTTTTACTATTACAAAGGACAAAAAGTTTACTTCAATGTAACGTATAAAAAAATTGTTGTCGGCTTTGCGGAAGGTCATTCAATTAGTGAAGTAAAAACTTTTCTTACTGCACAATCAAAAACTCCTGGCGATTCTATTAAAATAACCGCTCTTAAAAATCAATACCTGCTTAAGCTTGGTAAAATTGCAAATGAAGAAACAGGCAAATCAATAGCGCTTGCTTTAAAAAACAACAAAATGGTTTTGTATGCACGTGCTTGCATTGTTGGTATCAATGGAAAATTATCCAGCTATGGAAATGAATTTGTAGTTAAGCTAAAACCGGGTACTACACAACTTCAGTTAAATGCTTTGCTCACTCAATATAATTGTAAAGTGCAACGTGCATACATGTTTGATAAAGGCACTTTTATATTGGGTGCCGGTGCAGCAAACGGTTATGATGGGCTAAAAATGGCAAATATATTTTTTGAATCTGGTTTATTTGAGTATGCCGAACCTGATCTTGAAATATATAATGCAATAGACCTTGCAGTGCCAAATGATCCATTATATTATTTGCAATGGGATCATAAAAATACAGGCTCCGCTGATCAGTATAACGGTGTGCCTGGCGCAGATATGAATGTAGATAGCGCGTGGCTTATTACAAAAGGAAGTAAAAAAATTAATGTGGCTGTAATTGATGAAGGTGTTGATACGGGTCATGTAGAACTTAAGAAAAATTTATTACAGGGTTTTGATGCAACTACACTCACATCGAACAAAGGAGATGGACGGCCTTTAAGCAGCGCCAATGCTCATGGTACTTGTTGTGCAGGCATTATTGCTGCGCTTGCAAATAACAATATTGGTATTGCCGGCATTGCACCCAATTGTAAAATAATTCCCGTAAATCTTGCAGATGCCAGTGGAAATTTTACTACTTATTCAAATATAGCTGCAGGGGTAGATTATGCATGGATGAATGGTGCTGATGTGTTAAGTAATTCATGGGGAGGCGGTTCTCCAAGCAGTATATTGGATGATGCTATTCATCGCGCCGTTACACAAGGCAGAGGCGGCAAAGGATGCAGTGTTTTCTTTTCATCAGGTAATAATAATGCAGGACTTAGTTATCCGGCATCAAATGATGAAGTAGTAGCTGTGGGTGGTATTAATATGTGTAATAAAAGAAAAGATCCTAATAGTTGCGATGGAGAAAATTGGTGGGGCGCAAGTTATGGAACAGGTTTAGGTGTAGTTGCACCGTGTGTAAAAATCCCAACCACAGATGTTAGCGGAACAGGTGGTTACAGCACCGATGATTATTACACTATTTTTAATGGCACTTCTGCTGCATGTCCTCATGTGGCGGCTGTGGCTGCCCTTATTTTATCTGTGAATGGATCGCTTACAAAAGATAACATTGTAACAATTATAGAAAACTCTGCCGATAAAATTCCTGGCTACACATTTCAATACACAACCGGTTATAATAATGGCACATGGAATAATGAAATGGGATATGGAAGAGTGGACGCTTATCATGCAGTGTTGGCTGCACAAAGTGGTAATTTCTGCAACGCAGAAATAAAAGCTTTGAGCGCTATTAGATTTTGCGATGGCGACAGCGTAAAATTACAGGTAGTAAATAAGAAAAGTGGCGCAACTTATAAATGGTACCATGATGAGAGTTTAATAAATGCAAACGCATTGAGTATTGTAGCAAAACAAATTGGAAGCTATTATGTGATTGCTCAATACTCCAATGGATGCAATGCAACTTCAGCACCAATTAACGTTGCGGCGGTTAAAAGCACAATAACTTTAATTGCAAATGCCGGTACAAAGGTAACCTTATGCGCAGGAAGCGCAGGCGTGCGCATTGGCGGCTTGCCAACAGCTTCGGGTGGCGTAGCTTTTCTTAACGAGAAGCGTGCTTATTCAATGGATTGGTACACTAACAATTTTTACAGGTATAGTTTAACTGATCCATCACAAATTGATACCGTTTCTAAAAACGTTGTATCTGCATCAGATCTCAGTGCAGGAAACTTTTTTGCAGGTGGCGATTTTACACCATTTGGTTATTATGGCTTAACAAGAGTAACGAATATATTATTCAGAATTGATACAATAAACGGTTCTCAACAACTTATCAATACTATAATACCGAATACAGGAACGTGGGCAGGGCTTGCATGGGATCCTAACGGTGAACAGTTGTATGCTATGTCATCTTTCGGTACACAATCAGAATTATATAAAATTGATCTCGTTACAAGCAGCGCACAATTTGTGGCAACTATTCCTGTTTATTATCTCATTTGGATTGCTATTGATAATAATGGAAAAATGTA
>JAICKT010000515.1 GCA_025927795.1 Parafilimonas sp.
AAACTTCCGCTAATGCAATACCGCGTGGCCACGTCATATATTCTGCATGACGAAATGTTGGAACAGATTCTGTCCATAAATTTCCTTGTCCGCCTAAAATTAATTTCTCATCAACACTATCAGGAACCGGCTCATAATTATAAGAATCAGACAAACGGCATAAACCATATGTTGGTGGTTCACCTGTGGGTTCTGCCTGGTATAAATCAAGATAACAATAATCCCATGGCGTCATCACAACAGGATGATTCATCTTTGCTGCAGCGATACCGCCGCTCATTCCACGCCAGCTCATTACAGTTGCGTTTGGTGCAAGCCCGCCTTCTAAAATCTCATCCCAACCAATTAATTTCTTGCCTTTTGATTCAACAATTTTTTCAACGCGGTTTACAAAATAACTTTGCAGCTCATCTACATCTTTTAGATGTTCATCAGCCATTCGCTTCTGACATTTCGGGCATTCTTCCCAAAATCCTTTGTACGCCTCATCACCGCCAACATGTATGTATGGATTTGGAAACAGCGCTGCTATTTCAGTGAAAATTTTATCAAGCATTAAAAACGTTGAATCATTTCCAACACACAAAACATTGTCGTTGCGTTCATAACCTCTGCCGCCGGCATTAACAGAATAAGGTAACTGCGTGCAGCTTAAATTTGGATACGAAGCGATGAGCGCCAGGCTGTGTGCCGGCACATCAATTTCAGGCAGAATAGTAATGAAACGGTCTTGGGCATATTTGATAATTTCTTTCATATCATCCTGCGTGTAGAAGCCACCATCTGTTGCAGGTTCGCCAGCGAGTGCCGGTATGAATGTTCCCCATCTCCCTGTACGTTTAACACGCCATGCGCCTATTTGTGTAAGTTGCGGCAAGCTTTTTATTTCAATGCGCCAGCCCTGGTCATCTGCCAAATGCAAATGCAGTGTGTTGAATTTATAGCGCGCCATCTGGTCAATGTATGCTTCTACTTCCTGCTTTGTAAAAAAGTGGCGGCTCACATCGAGCATTAAGCCACGCCAACCAAAACGCGGCACATCTTTTATATCAACACAAGGCATTGTCCATTGAACATTTTGTACTGCAATAACACTTTCAATGGGAGGTGGTAATAATTGCAAAAGAGTTTGCAAACCATAGAATAAGCCTGCCGGTTTATTGGCTGTTATCGTTACGTTCGATGATGTAACTTTTAATGTATAACCTTCATCGTGTAATGAAGTATCTGCCTGTTTATTCAACAATAAGCTGATGGAATTTTGAGATGATTTATTACCTGAAAGATGATAGCCTGTTGATGTTGCCACCTTACCAATAAACCATTGAATGGTTTGTTTAACATCGGCATCGTTTGATGAAGTGGTGACAGCAGTTGCGTTGGAAAAAACAAAATGCTCGCTGTGCATTTGCACACTTAACGGTTTTGGAATGATAGCAATTGAATCATCTGCATTTAAATGTGTATTAACTATTAAAAAGAATGAAATAAAAAATAATAATTGTTTGATAGCAGGTTTGTTTTTGCAGACGATTTTTTTCATGTGATGGCATTTAATGTAAAATGCCTAAGGTAAAAAATTGAGCGAATTTTTATTAAGAATAAAGTTTAGATGAAGATTTTGTTTAAGTGATATTATGGTTGTTTATAAAAATGCAATGATGCGGCGACTAACTTCCAGTCGCCATTAATTTTTTCAACCATCCATACTTCATGAGAATAAGATTTTGTGCCGTCTTTGGCGGTTGATATTTCATCGAAGCTTGTCCAACCGTTATCATTATGAATGCTCATTCTATAATTTGTTGCAGTAGCAAAACCACCTTGCCCGGAAGCTGCAGAAGATTTGCCTAAAGTTTCAGCGGGAATCTCAATTGATTTACCATCTGCAGTTGAAATAAATATTACACTATATGGTTGAACATGCCAGCAATCTGCGTATCCTTTTCCATCACCGGCTCTAAAAGTAGTCGCTGCTTTTTCGAGCAGTTTTACAATGGCGATGGAATCGTTGTTGGTTTGGCTGTGTGCGAATGTGTATGTGAGAAGAAGGCACAGTGTTAGAATAAATTTCATGTTGCTTTTGTTTGAATATCCGTCTAATGTAAGTGTTTCAATTAATGCTAATTCCGTTTTATTGATTTGCAACGACCAAATTAAGTAAATTTGAAAAAGATTTTCGGATAATGGTTAACAGAAATTATGACTGACAATATAAAACAAGACCTCATCAATAAAATATCATCTACTGAAGATGAAAATTTATTGCTGTTGCTTAAAACAGATTACGAATATTTTACGCAGAATGAGGGTAAAGATGTTACAGATGAATTATCAGAAGAAGATAGACAGGAGCTAGTCAATTTGGTTAATGAGCCATTTGGATATGAAACAATTTCTCAACAGGAACTTGATGACGCAATCAGCAAATGGCGTACAAAATAATTTATAAGAAACGCTTTCAAGCCAAACTCTTTAAACTACTCGATTACCTTAAACAAGAATGGAGCGATAATATTGCCAACAGTTTTATCAGTCGCTTGCAAAGCAGGCTTTATACTTTATCTCAACAACCTTACATCGGTGCTCCTTCAACAGTCGTAAAAACTGTTCGCAGTATTTTAATTACAAAACACAACAGGTTATTTTATCGTGTTAAAGATGATACTATTGAAGTGTTGAATATGTATGATACTCGAAGTAATCCAAAGAAAAACCCGTATAAGAAAAGGTGATGTTTTCGTTGTGTGCGTTTAGTTTGTTGATGAGTTCATCAATATTTGAGTAGCCGCTTTCATCTAATACAAATTCACCTTTATGTTCTTTTGCCTTGATGCAAAAGAA
>JAICKT010000401.1 GCA_025927795.1 Parafilimonas sp.
ACAAATTACTGTTATGGGTTGGGTGCGTACGTTTCGCAATAACCAGTTTATTGCGTTAAATGATGGCAGCACCAATAACAATTTGCAGGTAGTTGCTCCTTTAGGTTTGTTGGATGATGAAACATTAAAACGCATTACAACCGGTGCATCATTAAAAGTTAATGGTGAATTAGTGAAGAGCCTGGGCAAGGGTCAGAGTGTTGAACTGAAAGCAACATCAATAGAAGTTTTGGGTGATAGTGATGCAGAAAAATTTCCGCTTCAACCTAAAAAACATAGCCTTGAATTTTTAAGAGAGATTGCGCATTTACGTTTTCGCACAAATACATTTGGTGCAGTGTTTCGTGTGAGGCATTCACTTGCTTATGCGGTTCATAAATTTTTTAATGATAAAGGTTTTGTTTATCTGCATACGCCAATTATAACATCAAGCGATGCAGAAGGTGCAGGCGAAATGTTTCGTGTTACAACATTGCCTTTTGATAATCCGCCACGCAACGAAGATGGAAGCATCAACTTTAAAGAAGATTTTTTTGGCAAGAGCACAAACCTAACAGTGAGCGGGCAATTGGAAGGTGAATTAGCGGCAATGGCATTTAGTGATATTTATACTTTCGGTCCAACATTTCGTGCAGAAAATTCAAACACCACGCGCCACTTAGCAGAGTTTTGGATGATTGAACCAGAGATGGCTTTTTATGATATTGAAGACAACATGAATCTGGCGGAAGAATTCATCAAATACATTATTCAATATGCGATGGATAATAACCGCGATGATCTCGAATTTCTTGCGCAACGTTTGGCTGATGAAGAAAAACAATTGCCACAAGATAAACGCAGTGAGCTTGGTTTAATTGAAAAACTGGAGTTCGTTTTAAAGAATGCATTCGAAAGAATTACTTATACTGAAGCGATTGATATTTTAGTAAATAGTGCCGCTTACAAAAAGAAAAAATTTCAATACGATGTAAAATGGGGAATTGATTTGCAAAGCGAACATGAACGTTATTTGGTTGAAAAGCATTTTAAAAAACCTGTAATTGTTACCGGTTATCCTGCAGCGATAAAAGCATTTTATATGCGCATGAATGATGATGGAAAAACAGTTGCAGCAATGGATATTCTTGCGCCGGGCATTGGCGAAATTGTTGGCGGCTCACAACGTGAAGAACGTTATGATAAATTGATTGAACGTATGGAAGACATGAACATTCCAATCAATGAAATGCAATGGTATTTAGATACACGCCGCTTTGGTTCAGTGCCGCATGCAGGTTTTGGTTTAGGCTTTGAAAGAATGGTTCAATTTGTAACAGGTATGACGAATATTCGGGATGTAATTCCTTTTGCAAGAACACCGAAGAATTGCGAGTTTTAATTTACTACGTATGTAATGTTTTGAACTTGCCTGTAATAAACAGGCAAGCCGTTTTCGGTAGCAGGATTCCACAAAGGTGCTTTTTCAATTATAGAAAATATTTCTGCATCGGCAGACCATTCAACAGATTTTCTTAAATACAAATCACTAACCTTACCTTCTTTATCAACAAGAAAACAAACCGTTACAAGATAACTTCCCCTGCCTAATGTTTTAAGTCTGTCAGGAGTAATTAAATTATTTTCAAGATATCTTACCCAGCCTTTATTACCGTTTCGAAAAGTTGCTTCTTGTATAGTTACATCATCATCTTTATTTTCTGTGTCTTTTATATTATAACTGCTTTGCTTTACAAATTTTCCATTGGTATATTCTATGTAGTAAGTTGGGCTTGTACTATCGCCAAAAAAATAATCCCAGCGCCCGTCTTTTTTAAAACTTTTTACTAAACCGCAACTATCAATTTTCCCTTTTTCATTGTACCAACAAAATCGTCCGTTTGGAATTGAAAGTTGTGCATCTTTATATGTTTCTTGTTTTACCATTGGTCCATTTTTATTGTAATACCTGCAAACATATTCAGTATCGCTTTTTTTAATTTGCTGCATAAAAAATGTACAATCATCAATTGACTTTGCAGGCGTCCAATCTGCTTTAAACACATAAAAATTTCCTTCTGTTGGTTGTGAAAATGTGTTATAAAAACATACACATATTATCAACGAGAATAGAAAGATTTTAAAAATTTGTTTTGGCATAAGCTTAAATAATTATTATTTAAAATTATTTCTTCTCCAGCACATCCCAGTCATCTGTTCTAAAAGGCGCAACAGGCAAACCTGCTGAACTAAATAAATTTCCAATTGCAGCATTACTAAACTCATATCGCACGGCAATTGGTGCATCAACATTTTTGCTGCTAACAATTAATTTATTGTTTTGAATTTTTGCATCAGCAGGATAAAATATACTGTCCTTACCTGCAATATATAATTGCGTAACATGATCGCCTTTCATCGTCAATCCATCATCAGCATTATAAAAATCTATTATCACTTTATTATTTTCAACAGACATGCTTTTAAACAAAGAACTTTTATAATCAGTTATATTTTGATGATAAGTTTCTGCAAGTGCAAGATTTGCTAACCTGTAACCAACATCAAGTTTATCCGGCGGATGAATGTTGGTTGTATCTGCAGTAATATCAGTGGTAACAACCATTCCCGTATTTTCTAATGCTAAAACTTTTTCTTGCTGCTCTTTTAAAACAGCGCCAACATTTTTATCGCTGTAAGTAAATGGTGCAATCTGCACATAATAAAATGGAAAATCTTTTTGCCATGCATTACGCCAACTCTTGATCATCGTTGTAAGCAACCGTGCATACGTTGACGGCGCATTTGTATTGCCTTCGCCCTGATACCAGATTGCTCCTGCAATATTGTAATTGGTTAAAGGAGCAATCATTCCATTATAAGTATAACCCGGCCAATATGGCCACCAATTATAAGCTTGTAATGTGTGTGCTGATTCTTTCAACACAACATCTTTATCTATGTCTTCTTCAGGTGTCCAAACTTCAGCAGGCGTGCCGCCCCAACTTGCTTCAATTAAACCTATTGGCACATTTAATTTTTCATTTAATTTTTTAGCGAAGAAATATGCAACCTCACTAAAATGTTTCATTGTATTTGAATCGCAAACTTTCCATTCTGCATTACAATTTTCCTGCGGATACTGTGCAGTAGTTTTTGGAATTAAAAAGAAATGAATATTATTATTTGGAGGATTCACAAACTCCGGCTCTATATCTTTTGAGCCTTGGTAAAAATGATGAAACTCCATATTTGACTGACCTGAACAAACCCATACTTCACCAATCATAACATTGGTTAAATTGATCGTATTGTTTCCTTTTATTATAATTGAATAAGGTCCGCCGGCAGAAGGCGTTTGTATTTTTATTCTCCATTTTGCATCGCGCGTGGAAATGGTTGAATCTGTTTTGTTATTCCATGATGTGGTAATAAAAATTTTTTCAGCCACATCACTCCATCCCCATAATGTAACAAGTGCATTTTGTTCGAGCACCATATTATTGCCTATTACACCAGGTAATCTAACATCAGCAAATACAGTAGCTATACTCAGTTTAAAAAAAATAATAAATGCAATGTTTTTCATGATTTTACTTTTATGTTTTGCGCACGTTTATTGGTTGAATAGCATACTTCGCAATAAAAAATATTAATTGTACAAAAACGTTGAATCTATTTTATATGGGTTTATTAATTTCAAATATAACACGCGTATAAACTTTGTATGATATTTATAAAATTTAAACTGCTTGTGTTTAATATTGTCTGTAACTAAGAGCAATTTAAGGCACATGAAAAAATATTTTGAAGGCTTCTTTTATTCATTACCTATTCAGCTTGTATTTCTGCATTTCAGGCGATACCAGATTTTGCTCTTGTTTTGGTTTATTCTTTTTGCAACTATTAGCGGGCATTTTTTAAAACCGTATGGCGCAGACTCTTTGATGTTAGACCCGGAATACCTTGGCAATGTAGGTGCATTAAGTATTGCGTTTGTTGGTTTTGCTATTGGCTCTTTTATTATGAGCTGGAACATTACA
>JAICKT010000386.1 GCA_025927795.1 Parafilimonas sp.
AGTTGTTTCGTTGCATGAAATATTAGAAACAATCAATCAACAATATTCATTTCTTCCATTGCAAAATAACAAGCATGATACAGCAAAGCATTACATGATTCCGGGTCACGTTGGCTCGTTTGCGATTATCAGTACTATGAGTTCCCCGTTTTGCAGTGGCTGTAATCGTATGCGTTTAACAGCAGATGGTAAAATGAAGAATTGTTTATTCTCAAAAAATGAAACAGATTTATTAACTGCATTACGCAATGGTGAGAATGTGGTGAAGTTGATTCATGAAAATATTATGATGAAAGCAAAAGAATTGGGCGGCCAATTTTCGGTTGATGAAGTGAACGCCAATAAAATTGAAAACAGAAGCATGATAACAATTGGAGGATAAACTCTTAACTCTAAAGCAAAAAAGATTAAAATGTCATTTCGGCGATAGGAAATTCCGCTTTGCGGAACATTGAGGCAGCTAAAAATATTTGAACGAAATAAATCTCTTGGATTAGCAGCAACTTTAAATTTATGAGATGTCTCGTCCTCGACATGACGTTCAAAGAACTTACTATTTTATTTAAGCAAATTAATTTCTTAAGAAGGCATGATTTCGGTTAATGAAGCAAAACAATTAATTAAAGATAATGTTGAGGTATTGTCGTCAACAAACGTTGCACTCAGAGATGCCGCTGGTTATGTGTTATCAGAAGATGTGTATTCAAAGATTGATTTTCCGCCGTTCAATCAATCTAATGTTGATGGTTATGCAATTGCTTTTAAAGATGCACAGGAAAGATTAATTATACATGGTGAATCTGCTGCGGGCAATAATGAAAATGTTGAATTGCAACCCAAACATGCTATGCGCATTTTTACCGGTGCACCTGTCCCTGAAAATGCAGACACTGTTGTAATGCAGGAAAAAGTTATAGTAAAAAATACGGAGTTAATAATTGATGATGAACAGTTACAGGCTGGTTTAAACTTTCGTGCAAAAGGAAAGGACATTGCGAAAAATGATTTGGCTTTGCATAAAGATGAATTTTTATCTGCTGGTGCTATTGGTTTTTTAACTGCGCTTGGAATAACCGAAGTGAGTGTTTATAAAAAACCCTCTGTTAGTATAATTATTACGGGTAACGAATTACAGGAGCCCGGGAAAAATTTGAAATACGGACAAGTGTATGAAGCCAATTCGTTTATGCTAAAAGCTGCGTTGCAACAATTGCATTATAATGAAGTTGAAGTTTATTATGCTGATGATAATTTAGAAAGACTGACATCAATATTAAATGATGCATTAAATAAAAGTGACATTATTTTATTGTGTGGTGGCATAAGCGTTGGCGATTATGATTTTGTGTTGCAGGCAACAGAAAATTGTGGCGTCGAAAAACTTTTTCATAAAGTAAAACAAAGACCGGGTAAACCATTGTACTTTGGAAAGAAATACAAGAAGATTGTGTTTGGTTTGCCGGGTAATCCATCTTCTGTACTTACTTGTTTTTATGAATATGCAGTTGCCGCATTAGAAATAATGACTCACAAAAAAGATACAATAAAATATTTGCAGTTGCCTTTGAGCATGCCGTTTAAAAAAATTGCAGGACTAACATTTTTTTTAAAGGGTTTATATGATGATAACAAAGTAATTCCGCTTGATGCGCAGGAATCGTATCGTTTAAGTTCGTATGCAAAAGCGAATTGCTTAATACAACTGGAAGAAGAGAGAACGCAATATGAAGAAGGTGAAATAGTTGAAGTACATGTGTTACCAAATTAGTGCTATGACAATAAAAGTTTTTGGACAATTACATGATATTGTTGGAAGCAACTTAATTGAAGTTGAAAGTGCTGCTAATACAGATGAACTTATTCAGCAATTACAGTTAAAATATCCTGCATTGAAAGATTCAAAATATAAAGTGGCGGTGAATAGAAATATCATTCAATCAAATGCAACACTGCAGAAAGATGCTGAGATTGCTTTACTGCCGCCATTTTCGGGAGGATAATGAATAGTGATAAACAATATAAACGTTACGAACGTCAAATTATGTTGAAAGAATTTGGCGTTGCTGCACAAAAAAAATTGCTGCAGACAAAAGTGTTGGTTGTTGGTGCAGGAGGATTAGGTTGCCCTGCGTTGCAATACCTTGTTGCTGCCGGTGTTGGAACAATTGGTATTGCTGATGACGATGTGGTTTCGCTTAACAACTTGCATCGCCAGGTTTTGTATAATATGAATGATATTAATTTATCAAAAGCAGAAGTTGCTGCAGAAAAATTAAGAGCATTAAATAATGAAATCAATATTGTTGCTTATAATTTAAGATTGATAAATAAAAATGCTTCGGAAATAATTAATGCGTTTGATATTGTAGTTGATGGTACAGATAATTTTTCTTCGCGTTACATGATTAATGATGCCTGTGTGTTGTTGAACAAGCCTTTGGTTTATGGAGCAATATCAAAGTTTGAAGGACAGGTTGCTGTGTTCAATGCAAAAGATGAAGTAAATAAAAGAGCAATCAATTATCGTGATTTGTTTCCGGTTCCGCCAAAAGATGATGAAGTGTTGAATTGCGCAGATGCAGGTGTGTTGGGCGTTTTGCCGGGAATCATCGGAACAATGCAGGCAAATGAAACGATTAAATTAATTATAGGAATTGGTAAGCCATTGGTTAATACAATTCTTACTTATAATGCACTTGATAATAGTTCGTATGAATTTAATTTATCGTTAAACGAAAACGCACAAGAACTGTCTCCAAAAGATTTGGCAGCATTTTTAGAAATGGATTATGAATGGCTTTGTTCATCACAAATAAATAACTCATTTGAAATTGATGCGGCAAAGTTTAATAATTTGATTGAAGACAGTAACGCAATTGTTATTGATGTGCGTGAAAAGGATGAACAACCTTTTGTTGATGAATTTGAACATATACAAATTCCTTTGAACGAGTTAATAAATAATCAAAAGGCAATTGAAAAGGAAAACGTAGTTGTGTTTTGTCAATCAGGGCAAAGAAGTTTACAAGCAGCTCAATTATTGAATGAATTGTTTAATGATAAACATATTTATAGTTTGAAAGGAGGCATTGCAGAATGGAAAAAACAATATGCATTGCAAGCAAATGAAAAATAGTTTTGCTGTTTGAAGTTTGCGTGAGGGATAGAAGCGGAAAGCCCACAGCTGAAGCATCTGTGCGTTGGCTTTGTGGCGAGGACTTGAAGCGAATAGCCCGACGGCTTGCATAGCTTGCCGGCACGCACAAATAAAAAATGAGATGAGTGATAAGAAACCGAAAAATATTTTTGTTGAAGGAGCAATCAGTGCATTTTTTATTGCTGAGCAAATTCAAAAACACAGCACTAAAACAAATATTGGAGCGCATGATATTTTTCTTGGACAAGTGCGAAATGATGAGATTAAAGGAAGGAGAGTTTCTGCAATTGAATACACCACTTATACAGAAATGGCGCTAGAGAAAATGCATGAAATTCGTGAAGGTATTTTCGATAAATATGAGCTGACATGCATGCATGTATATCATAGTTTGGGTGTGGTGAAAGCGGGCGAAATAAGTTTATTTGTATTCACTTCATCAGCCCACAGAAGAGCGGCGATTGATGCATGCAATGAAGTTGTTGAAAGAATTAAAAATGAATTGCCGGTGTGGGGAAAGGAAATTTTTGAAGATGAAACTTATCAGTGGAAAGTAAATAGTAATGGTTAACATCACACATAAACAAAGCAGTTTACGCAAAGCAGTTGCAAGTGCTGTTGTAAAAGTTTCTTCGCAAAAAACAATCGACGCTGTAAAAAATAAAACAGTGCCTAAAGGTGATGTATTTGAATTTTCAAGAGCGGCTGGTTTGCTGGCGATAAAAAAAACAAGTGATGTAATTCCTGATTGTCACCCTTTACCAATTGAATTTGCACAAATAACTTTTTCAGTAAATGATTTATCAATATTGATAAATGTGGAAGTGCACACAATTTATAAAACTGGTGTTGAAGTAGAAGCAATGCACGGAGCATCAGTTGTGGCTTTGGTAATGTATGATATGTTGAAGCCAATTGATAAAGGGATTGAAATATCAACTATAAAACTCATAAGTAAAAGCGGCGGTAAAACTGATTTAAAATTTGATGTGAGCAGTTTAAAATGTGCTGTCGTTGTATGCTCCGATACGATATCAAAAGGAGAGAAGGACGATACATCAGGCAAAAAAATTATTGAACGCTTGC
>JAICKT010000238.1 GCA_025927795.1 Parafilimonas sp.
CACTTGTACCGCCACCAATATCTAAAATGGCAACACCAGCTTCCATATCAACATCACTCATAACAGCGCTTGATGATGCCAATGGTTGCAACACCAAATCTTTTGTCTTTAAACCACTCCGGTCAACAGCGCGATAAATATTTCTTATCGCATTTCTATCACCGGTGATGATGTGAAAGTTTGCACCAACTTTTACACCGTTATAACCAACAGGGTCTTTTATGTTTTGATAATTATCAACATGAAAATCCTGTGGAATAACATCAATAATTTGGTCGCCTGCAGGAATAAAAGTTTTGCGTTGATTTTCTACAAGCAAATCAATTTCCGAGCGCACAATTTCAATATCTGCATTCTGACGAACAATATCGCCGCGTGTTTGTAAACTTTTTATATGATGCCCGGCAACACCAACATACACATCTTTGATTTCAAGATCAGGATTGCTTTTCGCACAGCTTGCTAATGCTTGTTGAATAGCTTTGATGGTTTGGTCAATATTCAACACTTGTCCGTGTTGAACGCCGTTGCTATCGGCACGACCAAACCCAAGAATATCCAGTTTGCCGTATTCATTTTTTCTGCCGGCAATGGCAGCAATTTTAGTTGTGCCGATGTCAAGCCCAACGATTATCGGCGCACCTGTTTCATCGTAAACAGGTTTTGATTCGCCGTTTGTACTTTGGTTCATAGAGATTGTTTTAGTTGTTTTTGTTGTTTATGAAAATTTTTATGGTTAATAACTTTTACTTTCAAGCTAATAATATTAATTCATGCTCTCGGCACGTCATGTCGAGGAACGAGACATCTCAATAAAATTGGAACCTTTAATACTACAAGAGATTTCTCCTATCGTCGAAATGACGTTCGAACTTGTTCATTGTTTTGAAACTTTAAAAGAACTTTTCAATTTTAATATATAAGCACTTATATAATTCTTTTCATCCTGCAATCATTAAATCTTATAAATCCCGGTTCAGACATCAATGTTTTTTCTTCATTACTGCCTTTGCCTTTTTTGTACCTGACTTTTTATTATTCGATACTTTATTATTCGATGTTTTATTTCTTGCTGATGTTATTTTCTTTGTGCTGCTTTTCTTTGTTGAAACTTTTTTTGTTTCATGTTTCGCTGAAACATTTTTGTTTACATCATTATTGGGTTTTGGCAGCGGCGCCGAATAAGTTGTATCATTTAAAACGGTATTCAACTTTGTATCTGCCTGTTTTAATTGGCGCATTGCCTTTACTGTATCTGAAATTGTATAACCTTCACCTTTTCTCACCGCCACAACTTGTCCATGATATTGCACATCAATCACACTATATTTTTCAAACCCAACTTTTGCAAAAACATTTTTATAGAATGCTTGCAGCTTAGAAAATTTTTCATCAAGGCTGTCTGCATTTCCAATGCGAATAACCTGGTCCCCAACAACAGGCGTTATTTCATAAGTGCCTTGCTGCGTAATATTTATTTGTGCTGTTTGTTCATTTAAAAAACTATCTGCGGCTATATATTTTGAAATTGCTTTTATATCATTCAACACCAAACTATCCGGAGCAGATAATATTTTTTTGTCTGAAGGAAATGAAGTGAAAACAACAACTCTTGCCGTTGCATTTTCATTTACCGGCAAACGCAAGCCTGTGCTATCTATATAAAATGAATTGCCACTCATTGTAAATACACGTGCAATCGGTTCGCGTTCTGAAATATTTACATGCAATGTTTGATGATTATCAAAAAATAATTCGGCATCTTTTATCCATGCATTTTGTTTCAACTGTTCTTCTGCTTTTCTTAAATTGATATCATCTAATGTTTCTCCTGTATGAATATTATTTTGATTCAGCACTTCTATTGCATCAGCTTTTTTAATAAACATATGTTGCTTTGCGCCTTCAATTTTTACATCAATTGCTGCACACGCTTTTGAATCTTTTGTTCTGATGGCAGAAACCAGAAGCACCACGCAGCATAAGCCCAACAGCGACCAGCTAATCGTTTTTATTTTAGATTTCACACTCATGTTTTTTTATTTAGACCTAACAGGTTTTAAAAACCTGTTAGGTCTCTTTAATTACTGTATTAAAATTTCTTTTACTGGTTCAACCAATGCATCAATATCTCCTGCGCCACACATCACCAATAACTTTGGCTTATATAATCTCACCCAATCAAGCATTGCATTTTTATCTAAAATTTGTTTTTGCGGCAACTGCATTTTATTCAACACCAGTTCACTTGTTACACCTTCCATCGGTACTTCACGTGCAGGATAAATCGGTAACAAAATCACTTCATCTGCCATATCTAAACTGTACGCAAATTCATCTGCAAAATCATTTGTTCTGCTATACAAATGCGGTTGAAAGATTACAGTCACTTCATCATCATACAAACTTTTTACACCACTTAATAATGCTTTTATTTCTGCAGGATGATGCGCATAATCATCAATCAAAATATGTTTATCACTCTTCAACGCATATTCAAATCTTCTGTGAACTCCTTTGAAATTTTTAATTGCTTTCTTTATTTTATCATTATCAATCTTTAAATATTTTGCCACAGTTATTGCAGCAATGCTGTTTTCAATATTGTGCAAGCCACCCATGTGCAGCTCAATATTTTTGAGCTTCCATTCTTTACTAACAACATTGTATTTATAAGAACCGTTTTCAACCTCAATTTCATCTGCATACACATCTGCAGCTTCATTATCGTAAGCATAAGTATAATGTGTTGATGCATTTAAATCTTTGCTTCTTCTCAACCCACATTTTGAAATTAGGCAGCCATTACTTTTTATATTTTTTGAAAAATCAACAAACGCATTTTCCAGTTCTGCAACTGAGCCGTAGATATCAAGATGGTCCGCATCCATTGCCGTAATCACTTCAACATCCGGCGACAGTTTTAAAAAACTTCTGTCATATTCATCCGCTTCAATCACTGCAACATTGTTTTCGCTGCTCCAGAAATTTGTTTTATAATTCGCTGAGATGCCGCCCAAAAAGGCATTGCAACCATAACCACTATCACGAAGCACGTGGGCTATCATGGTGGTTACGGTCGTTTTGCCATGTGTTCCCCCTACGCATATATTGTAAGAACTTTCAGTTATCCATTGCAACACATCGCTGCGCTTAACAACCGTATAATTATTTTCTTTGTAATACACCAGCTCTTCATGGTTTACAGAAATTGCCGGCGTGTACACAACCACATCAACATCTTTTGGAATGGCATTTACATCTTCTTCAAAATGCACATCAATGCCTTCAGCTTCCAGTTCACGTGTAAGCGGCGTAATCGTTCTATCATATCCACTCACACTTGCACCACGACTTTTAAAATATCTTGCCAATGCACTCATGCCAATGCCACCGATGCCTATGAAATAAACTGAACCCCCAACCCCTAAAGGGGAGTTTTTAAACAGCTTGATATTTTTTTGTTCACTCATAATTTCAACGACTTTCAAAGTCTCCCTTTAGGGAGATTTAGAGGGTTTTTAAAATTTCTTCTGCAATTTTTTTATCAGCATTTTTTACTGCGAATGCTGATATGTTATCTGATAATTTTTTTTGTTTGATTTTATCTTTTGCGAGACTTGTTATTTCAGCAAACAATCTTGCTTTTACCATTTCGTCTTTTACGATAATTGCTGCGTCACGCTCCACTAAATATTTTGCGTTCATTGTTTGATGGTCTTCTGCAGCATGCGGAAACGGAACAAAAATCACCGGCTTCATCGCCACACATAATTCCGCAACCGCCATCGCACCTGCACGCGACACAACAATATCTGCTGCTGCATATGCTTTGTCCATCTCATTTATAAAATCACTTGCATAAATATTTGGTATCGGTTTCGCTCTTTCGAGATAAATTTTTGAAGTTGATTTTCCTGTCTGCCAAATCAGTTGCAAATCCAGCGGATGAAAATCAAGAATGTGTTGTAATATGACTTCATTAATACTTCTTGCGCCAAGACTTCCGCCAATAATTAACACCGTTGGTGCATCTTTTTTCAATCCAAAAAACTCCAATGCCTCCTCTTTACTCACTTTACTTTCTGCAATACTTTTCCTTACAGGATTTCCGGTAATTATAATTTTATCTGCAGGAAAAAATTTATTCATGCCTTCGTTTGCAACAAAAATTTTCGTTGCTTTTTTTCCTAATAAAATATTACTCCTGCCTGCAAACGAATTGCTTTCGTGAATAAAAGTTTTGATGCCTTTTTGCTGTGCTGATTTCAACACCGGAAAACTTGAATAACCACCTACACCAATTACAGCATCAGGTTTGAAACTTTTAAAAATTGTTCTCACCTGGAAAAAACTTTTGATGAGTTTAAATGGCAACCAGATATTTTTTATCAAAGAACTTCTTTCGTAACCCGCTATATCCAACCCTTTAATTTTATAACCAGCCTGTGGTACTTTTTCCATTTCCATTTTTCCTTTTGCGCCTACAAACAAAAATTCTGTTTGAGGTTGCATTGCTTTTATTGCATTTGCAATTGCAATCGCAGGAAAAATATGTCCACCTGTTCCACCACCGGCTACTATAATTTTCTTACCACTCATTCAATTTTGTTATACCTCTTTTTCTTTTGTTTGATTCTTCACATCATCCATTTCAACAATTGCAACTTTTGGTTCAGGATTATTTACATCTTCTGAACGTTCAATATTTCTTGCCACACTTAAAATAATTCCGATAGATGCACAGGTAAATAAAAATGAGCTTCCTCCCATACTTACCAGCGGCAACGTAACACCTGTAACAGGAATGAGATTCACGCCCACTGCCATGTTTGCAATAGCCTGAATCACTAACGTAAAACTCAAGCCCAGCGCGAGAAATGCGCCAAATGCATAAGGGCATTTTCTAAATAACCGGATACATCGAAAAAGAAAAACGAGATATAAAAAGATGATGAACAATCCGCCAAACAGACCATATTCTTCTATGATGATTGGATAGATAGAATCATTATACGCCTGCGGCAAATAATTTTTTTGTTTGCTGTTCCCAGGACCAAGACCAAATAAAATTCCGCCATTCGCAATGGCAATATTTTGTTGTTGCACCTGGTATGGAATGTCTTCATCTTTTGCATAAATAAAATCTTGCGTGCGTTGAACCCATGTTCCAAATCTTCCCATCGAGTTTAATGTTGATGCAACTTTGTGTTTGCTCGTTGCAGTATCATCATCTTTATTACCATTATAAGTTGATACTGCAACCGCAACAATTATCATTACAGGAATCGCAGCGATTCCTAACACCAATAAAATGTGTTTAACACTAACCCGACCAATAAACATCAGCAATAATGAAGTCATGCCGGTTAATAATGCTGTTGAAAGATTAGCGGGTAATATCAATACACAAACAATCGCTGTTGGTATAATCAATGGAAGAAAACCTTTTTTAAAATCTTTGATGTCATTTTGTTTGCGGCTGAGTTGTCTTGATATGTACATGAACAATGCAAGCCTTGCCAAATCACTTGTTTGAATGGTGAGATTAAGCACAGGAAGTTTTATCCAGCGGCTTGCATCATTCACTTCAACACCAAAAAATAAAGTATAGATTAAAAGCGGGATTGATATTAAATATAACCACAAAGAAACCCTTGAATAAATTGTATAGTTAACGCGATGCATGAAGTAAATCACGAAAATGCCAACAACAATAAATGCGAGCTGCTTAAATAAATACATTGTGTTGTTACCATCATAATATTTATAAGCAAGCGAACTTGTTGCACTATACACAACAAGCAAAGAAGTTATTGCGAGTAATACAACAATGCTCCAGATGTATTTATCACCCGTTGCTTTCTTCACCATATTTCTATGGATGCCCTGCGCCGCATTAATCTGCGAAAACAATTGGTCTTTAATAGTTGTTAGCATAATAAATAAGTTTACCCTAAATCCCTAAAGGGACTTTTAGCTTTCGATATTTTGAATGTTTTATTATAATTAAACTCTCCAAACGGTATGTCGGGGAACGAGACATCTCTTGAATATTTTAAATTCATTACACTTGAGAGATTTTTGCTATCGTCGAAATGACGCGCTGAGTTGTTCATTATTTTTTACCTCTTAATATTTTAAGTTCTTTATTCATTACCAAGGTTCTTTAAATAACTCCCCTTTAGGGGATGGGGGGTTATAGATTTTTCACTGCCACTTTAAATTGCGTTCCCCTGTCTTCATAATTTTTAAATAAATCAAAACTTGCACATGCCGGGCTTAATAAAACCACATCACCTTTTGTTGCCAGTTTAAAAGAAGTTTGCACAGCATCTTCCGCACTGGCTGTATCAACAATCGGTGAAACGAGTCCTTCAAATGCTTTATGAATTTTTGAATTATCAACGCCCATGCAAACAATTGCTTTTACTTTATCTTTTACGAGTCCTTCAATCAAACTATAATTATTGCCTTTATCCAAACCGCCGAGGATAAGCACAACAGGTTTTTGCATGCTCTCCAACGCGAACCATGTGCTGTTCACATTTGTGGCTTTACTATCATTTATAAACTCAACACCACGCACCATCGCAACGAACTCCATGCGATGCTCGAGACTTTTAAAATCTGCAACAGCTTCACGGATTTTTTCTTTTCGAATACCCAACGTAGTGGCGGCAATACCTGCCGCCATTGTGTTGTATTGATTATGTTTCCCCTTTAAAACAAAATCGTAAATGCTCATGCTTATGCGTTCTTCGTATAAGCGCAGCATCATATTTTTTCCTTTTATATAGCCGCCGTTGGTTGGTTCGTACTTCATAGTGAATGGTAATGCGTTAGTGTGTAATGTTATTTTCTCAAGCCTG
>JAICKT010000340.1 GCA_025927795.1 Parafilimonas sp.
ATCTAATGCACTCTGCAATGTGTTTTTTATACCGGCAGCATATTTATTTTCTTCTGAACTTGCATCAGGATATAATGCTATCATTTGATCAGCAATATCAATTGCTTTTTGATAATTAGCGGCTTTATCTCCCTGTGCATACTGCGCTTGATAAATCAATAGGTAAACATCATTTCTAAAAATTATTTGTTTGGCCGAAGCAGAAGTGTCTTTAAATTTTGCTTCATACTGATTTTGTGAAGCAATAGCAGGAAGTGCCAAACCTTTTGTAGTGTCTTTATCAGCAGCTTTTGCATAACGAACCAAAAATGCATAAGGTTGAGGCTTATCAGGATAAGCACTTATATAAGTTCTGATAACAGAATCTCCAATAATATATTTTGATGAATCAAAAGCAATTGCTGAATCTCCTGCTGCATCTGCAATTGCTTTAGCAATATTATAATATTGTGTTTCTGAAAGATTAGAACCGGTTATGCGTTTTATTGACCCGATTAATCGCAGCAATGCACCGTAGTTATTTGTTCTTGTTGCAACATCTACTGCAGAGTTCAAATAATTCGTCTGGTTTTCTTTAACGGTATCTCTTGAAATAGCTTCCTGAAAATATTTGCCTGCACTGTCTGCGCTTTCAGGAAATTTCGCTAACACTGTACCTGCGAAAGCATAATCTGAAGGCTGAATATCTGAAGTATCAGCAGATGCAAAATATTTTTGAATGTATGATCTTGCCTGTAAAGAATCTCCCAACTTATCATAATCGTAAGCATATAAAACATTTATACGCACATAATTTTTACAAGCACCTGCTTCCATATTTTTTGCCTGCTGTAATGATTCCTGATATTTACCTGCGCGGAAAAGATAGTCACCAACAAAGTAATCTGTTTCACAATCTTTATCTGCATTAGCAACCCATTTATCAAGATATTCCTTTGCAGTATTTACATCTTTTTCTTTGTAGTAATTAAAGTACTCTAAATAAACAGGTGAAAAAGTTGCATCAGCAGAAACGGCTTTAGAAAACCATTCGTCCATTGATTCTTTATTTCGCTGGCTTTCATAAATTTTTCCGATTAGATAATAAGCTCTTGGATCTTGCGGATTGATTTGCGTAGCCTGGCGATATGCTTCAAAGGCCTGACCGCCCTGTTCGCCACCTAATTTGCGATAGCATGTTCCAAGGTTAACATATATATCAGCATCTTTTGGATTAATCTGCGCAGCCTGCTTTAATTTATCAATACCATAATTAGGATCGCCCTGCTGGCTGCTTCCGGCTGCCATCGCACGACCTACCGCATTTAATATATCTGCATTAGGTCCTTTGTTTCTTCCTTTTGTTGTAGTGGTGGCAGTGATGGCCTGTTCAAATTTTTGTTTGGCAGCGTTTATATCACCACCTTGTAAAATTTCAACCTCACCTGAGCCTATCCAAATCCAGGGATCGTTTACGCCGGCAGTTAAGGCATTCTGATAAGTTGCTTTTGCACTATCTAATTGTTTGGCGCTAATATAAGCTTGCCCTAACCAATAAATGGCAATAGGATCTTTTGGATTTGATGCTACTACTTTTTGCAAAGTTTGCTTTGCACTTGTATAACGTCCATAATTAAGCAGCTTAATTCCATCGTTTACATTTTGTGCTGAAACAAGAGTACTGATTGTTATTAAACTAAACAATGACAGGATAATTTTCTTCATTATTGTGTTGTTTTATTTAATTATTGTGTTTGTTTATTTAAAAGATCTTTGTTTGATTCCATAAGTGATTTTCTTACACTAAAATCCATTTTCGCCGGCACAAGATAACTTCTTCTAAAAACTAATTGTCCACGTTCAAGAACCAAATAATTAACAAATCCTGTACCTAAACCACTCGCATTTTCTTTCAATATATAATATAATGGTCTGAACAAAGGATAATCGCCATTGGTAATTGTTGCCTGCGAAGGTTTTGCAAACATACCTTTTTCACACTTTATACATTCAATAAGCGCAAAACGAATTTTTGTTGCATAACCCAATTGTTCAGGATCATCTAAATCTCCAACCCATGATGAACCTACAAAACCAATTGCATTTGGGTTTGCAGAAATATAATCAACAACACCTTTACTGCTTCCTGCGGCAAAAACATTCTTTCCAAAATTTTTTCCGTTGAGCAAAGAATCTTTTAACATGCGAACCGTACTGGTTGCATTCTTTCCATCAAGCACAATTGTTTTGCTGGTATCTGTGCCACTCAAATAACTTTTTAATTGTTCCAAAGTGAAAATACTGTCTTTTGCGTTTATATTTACTATTACATCAATTGCATCGTACGCTAAAATATCCCATCTCGGCTTGTAAGATAATTTCTCTTTATAATAATTACTTTCATCATCACTTAATCCTCTTGAAACAATTATCATTCTTGTACTATCGCTTTGCAAATCCCTGAAACAAGCTGCTTCAGGTTTATAACTGGCAATTATATGTGCCTGCGGATACGTTAATTCATATATTTTGATTTGCTCAGTGATAACCGGTTTAAAGCTTTCATCAACACTTATATAAATTTTACCATTTTCTGGTGTATCGTAAGCTTTGTTTTTATTTCTGCAATTAAAAAAAAATATAGTTATACAAATGCAGGCAAGAAAAATTTTTAAATATATGCGCATCGTTAATTAATAGTCGTGTTTAATACCTCTGTACAATCTAAAACTTCCATACAATAAACACAATCCTGCAAAGCTAAATCGTAAAACCGGGTCAAGATCTCCAATCACCGGCAAGCTAAACCTGTCTCCAAAAAAGAAAATAACGGAAACACCAAGTATTAAACCCGCCATTGTAAAATCGTAAACCATGCGCATGGTTATATAACTTTTACGGCGATTATTTTCATAATTGTTTTCCATTCTATTTAATGAAGGCGGCAATATAAAAATTTTTTGCTATTCATTTGCAGTCTTAAACGTTACAGGCAAATTAAAATATACTGAAACCGCTTTTCCGTTCTGTAATCCGGGCTTCCATAAAGGCATTTTGTTAATAACGCGTAAAACTTCTTTATCTAAATCTGCTCTGCCACCGCTGATAATTTTTACATTTTCAACAGCGCCTGTTTTCGAAATAACGAGTGACACAACTACTTTTATTTGTTCGCCGGGTTGCAAATCATCTGGTTGATGAATATTTTTTAAGATAAATTTTATTAAAGCACTTGTGCCACCCGGAAATTCAGGCATTACTTCGGCAAATTTTAGTGGCTTATCATCAGCAATTTTCTCAGTAACCGGCGTTGTAATAATGCCTGTTCCTTTATTCAATTCAACAGGTGGTTGAATAATGCCTTCATCATCTTTTCCATTTAATGGAACAGGTCCAATAACCGCTTTATCTAATTCATCTGTTGTTGGTAGAGGTTTAATTTTATCATTATCACTTACAATTTGAGGTGTTGAGTTAACAACCTGTTTAACGTGACTTAATTTTTGTGTATGTGATGACTGTGGTATTTCATGCTTATCAGGAAGTAGTTTAACCAGTTCCGGATCCGGCGGAATAATGTTTACTGTTATTACTCCTGTTTTTAAGTGATGAAAAGATTGCAAAATAGAAAACAATAAAGCAACCAGCAACGTGCAACCAATAGAAGCAATCATTCTTTTATTATATGATTTTCTCAGCGCATAAGCGCCATAATCTTTATTCCTGTTTTCAAACAGAATGTCGAGCAAATCGCTTTGCATAATTTTTTCCGGTAACATATAAGAATGTTTTTGGTGAAGGAATTTTTAAGCGCGCTCTTTAATAAAGATGCAACATGTTGTTATTTCCACAAAGCATAAAAAATTATTCAGGTTATCTTTGCGCGATTAAAAAAAATGAAGATGAAAATTTTAATGGTGTGTCTTGGAAATATTTGTCGCAGCCCTTTGGCAGAAGGCATTTTACAGCATAAAGCAAAAGAAGCTAATTTAAACTGGCAGATTGATAGTGCAGGAACAGGTAATTATCATATTGGTGATCCACCGCATGTTTTATCGCAAAAAGTAGCCAAATTAAATGGCATTGATATAAGTAACCAGCAATGCAGGCAATTTGTAAAAGTAGATTTGTTGCACTTTGATAAAATTTATGCAATGGATAGCGAAGTGTATGATGATATAAAAAAAATAAGCGGCGAATTGTGGGATGAATCAAAAGTTGATTTGTTGATGAATGAAGCTTATCCCACAGAAAATTTAGACGTGCCTGATCCCTGGTATGGAACAGAAATCAATTATCATCATGTATTTAAAATGGTGAGCGAAGCATGTGACATCATTATTGAAAAATATAAAAACCAAAAATCGAAAGCTAAATCGCAGAAAGTTTAATGAAACCATCTATACCGCAAGGCACAAGAGATTTTAATGCTGAAACATTAGCGAAACGAAATTTTATTTTTAATACAATAAAAAAAGTTTTTGAATTATATGGCTTTCAACCATTGGAAACTCCCACAATGGAAAATCTTGAAACATTAATGGGAAAGTATGGTGACGAAGGTGATCAGCTTCTTTTTAAAATTTTGAATAACGGTTTAAACAGACCCGAAAAACGCAAGCAAACAAAACTTGATTTTGAAAAAATATTAGAAGGAAAAAATACAACCGCTATAACAGAACGTGCTCTTCGTTACGATCTCACTATTCCTTTTGCACGATATGTAGCAATGAATTATGGTCAGTTGAATTTTCCATTTAAGCGTTATCAAATACAACCTGTGTGGCGTGCAGACCGTCCGCAGAAAGGGCGTTACCGCGAATTTTATCAATGCGATGCAGATATTGTTGGCAGCAATTCTTTATTGAATGAAGTTGAGCTTGCAAATATTTATATTGATGTTTTTAAAAAATTAAATATTGATGTTGAAATAAAAATTAATAATCGCAAAATTTTATCAGCACTTGCTGAAGTTTGCGGCAAAACAGAACAACTAACAGACA
>JAICKT010000634.1 GCA_025927795.1 Parafilimonas sp.
AGTAATATTTTGGTATTGCAGGTACATTAATGCGTTCTTCATGCGGATTTTCACGACGCAATTCTTTGCTTGTTCCTAATAAATCCTGCAATAAAAATATGCTCCACATTGCCGGCGAATAAAAATGCATATCAAGAATTGCTTTGCTCACCCACGGCTCACAAAAGAATGGCGCATCGCCCCATTTTCCCATTTCATAATTAAAGAAACGCTGCGTTTTATTTCTGTCTTCTTCCCACCAGCCGCGAATGGTACTCATGTCGTGTGTTGAAGGCGTAACAACACTTAAATATGGTGCATCGTTTGGATGAAAAAATTCGCGGTTTGTTTTTTTGGGCATGCGCTGAATTTCTAAACTTAGTAAGCCAAGTTGATTCATTACTGCAGGCACGGAACTAGGTACAAGCCCAAGATCTTCACCGCAAACAAGCATGTTGGTTGCACGTTTTAGTGCAGGTAATTTTTTCATTGCTTCTTTTTTCCAGAAATCATCTTGCCTTCTGAAAAAATAATCAACATATAAATCTTTTAATTGCTGTTGCGTATTATAATCGAGATATTGAAATGATTTTGTTGATTCAGCATTAAACCGAAAATGAAATTGCTGAGCATTTGAATTTTCAGCTTCAAATAAAATAACATTTGAAATAAGGTCGAATAGCTTTTGTTTTTTCCAATCATCTTTTGCATCCATTGCAATAAAATAATCTTCCACTTTTTTCTGTGTTGAAAATTCTTCACGCAAACTGTATTTGAGATAACCAATATCCTGCAAATAATTTTGTTTGAAATAATTTGCTTCGCTGCCAACCAAATCATACAACACCTGGTCTGTAATAAACGGTTTTGTGTAGCGATCAAAATCGAACCAAATATTTCTTTCACGAAACTCGTTTATATGCACCGGAATGCATGGTTCAAAATGACCCATTATACCTTCAACCGCATTCATCGGAATACTCCATATTCTAAAAAAACCAAGTATGTGGTCAATACGAAATGCGTCAAAATAATTGCTCATTTGCTCAAAGCGTTTGCGCCACCAGGCGAAACCATCGTCTTCCATTTTTTCCCAGTTATAAGTTGGAAAACCCCAGTTCTGACCTTTTACTGCAAAATCATCCGGCGGCGCGCCAGATTGCATATTTATGTGATACAAATCCGGTTGCTGCCATGCATCTGCGCCGTAACGATAAACGCCAATCGGAATATCTCCCTTAATTATAATTCCATTTTCATGTGCGTATAGTGCTGCCTCTTGTAACTGCTGATGTAAATGAAACTGAATAAAAAAATTAATCGCAATTTCATTAGCTTCTATTTTATCATCCTCATTAAACAAGGCCACTATTTCATCTTTATTATATTGATTGTGTTCAGGCCATTTATTAAAATCAGATGTTTTATATAAATCTCTGAAATGACAAAAAGCAGCGTAAGGAATAAGCCAGTGTTTATTATTTTGAAAGAATGATTTGTATTCCGGCGATGCAAATGTTTCTTTCTTTTGGAGAGCATATATTTTATGAAAAAGCTGCCATTTTAATTTGTTCACCGCTTCATAATCTATTTCATCTTTTTCGTTGAGTTGGTTTTTCTCTTCTTCAATTTTTTCTAACAAATATTTACTTGATTCATTTAGCAGCTTCTCAATATTTAAATACATTGGGTGCAAAGCAAAAGCAGATATGGCTGCAT
>JAICKT010000639.1 GCA_025927795.1 Parafilimonas sp.
TATGATCGCAATTGGGCAAATATAATAACGATTGCTATAAAACAGGATGCTCTTGTAAAAGATGCATTGAGTAAAATAGAAAATGTTTTTAAAAAATATAATCCCGCAGCGCCATTCGATTATACTTTTAATGACGAAGATTATGCAAAAAAATTTGCGGATGAACAACGCATAGGAGATCTCGCAACTTTTTTTACGATACTTGCTATTTTCATTTCATGCCTTGGATTATTTGGGCTTGCATCATTTGTTGCCGAGCAACGCAAAAAAGAAATTGGCGTGCGCAAAGTACTCGGTGCATCCACTTATAATTTATGGCAAATGTTATCAAAAGAATTTGCTTTGCTGGTAATTATTTCCTGCTTCATTGCTATTCCCTTAGCATGGTATTATTTACATCAATGGTTACATCAATACGATTACCGAACAACTATTTCGTGGTGGGTTTTTATTGTATCAGGATTTGGTGCATTAATTATAACATTAATTACGGTAAGCTTCCAGGCAATAAAAGCAGCAATTGCCAACCCGGTAGAAAGTTTGAGAACGGAATAAAAAGCAGCCCCTCCAAACCTCCCCGAAGGGGAGGCTTTTTGAGAAACTAAATAATAAGAACAACTTTAAAGATTATGTTCTGATAAGTTCTTCCCTTCGGGAAGCCTGCCTGTCGGCAGACAGGGATTTAAGATGGGCTTCCGTGATTCGGATAATTTTTAATAAAATACCTTTGTAAAAAATTATTTTATGTCAATAAAATGGAATGGAATATTTCCCGCTCTTACAACAAAATTTACAAAAGATGATCAGTTGGATCTTGCTATGTTTAAAAAAAATCTTGATGCACAATTAAGTGCGGGTGTTCATGGAATTATTCTTGGAGGAACTTTGGGCGAAGCAAGTGTATTAACAACAGAAGAAAAAGAAACGCTTGTACAATTTGCAGTAGAAAATGTGGAAGATAAAATTCCGGTTGTATTAAATATTGCAGAAGGTGCTACGCGGGAAGCTTTAAAACAATTGAAACTCGCTGCAGCATCGGGTTGTAAAGGAATTATGCTATTACCTCCTATGCGTTATAAAAGTGATCATCGCGAAACGGTAACTTATTTTAAAACAATTGCAGGTTCTACAGATTTGCCAATCATGATTTATAACAATCCGGTTGATTATAAAATAGAAGTAACCTTAGATATGTTTGATGAATTAACCGAATGTAAAAATATAGAAGCCGTAAAAGAATCCACACGTGATGTAACGAATGTAACGCGGATGCTTAACCACTTTGGTAACCGTTATAAAATTTTATGCGGTGTAGATACATTGGCAATGGAAGCTATGCTCATGGGCGCTCATGGTTGGGTGGCAGGCCTCGTGTGTGCGTTCCCGTTAGAAACCGTTGCCATTTATAATTTAATACAGTCGGGCAAAATAAATGAAGCTGCAAAAATTTATCGCTGGTTTATGCCTTTGCTTGAATTGGATATTCATCCCAAATTAGTGCAATACATTAAGCTTGCTGAAACACAAGCCGGCATTGGCACAGAGCAAGTTCGTGCACCGCGCCTTATTTTGGAAGGTGAAGAAAGAAAACGTATTTTAAAAATTATAAATGATGGTATTGCTTCAAGGCCCGATCCGAAAGATTTACAATCTCAGAA
>JAICKT010000073.1 GCA_025927795.1 Parafilimonas sp.
AAATTCTGCCCGTCGAAACGTTGCAATCCGCCTGCAGTTGCCATCCAGATAAAACCTTTATTGTCTTGTGCAAAGCCAATTGTTTGTGAAGAGGCTAACCCATCTTTAATGGTTAAATGGTGCAATACATAACCTTTCTGAGCAAACAAATGGCAGAATAATAATAATAATAATGCAGCAGCTAATCCGGTTCTGTGCATAAACAGTTAAAGAATACATTATCAACAAGCACAGTTGCAAAAACGCAACAGTAAGTTATAATAATAAAAAATGATTATAAAATAAAATTAGATTACCAGTTTTGCTTTAAACATAGCTGCGCATTTCTTTAATCTTTCCACACCCATTGCTTCGTGTGAAGGAATAAATACAACCGGGTTCTTTCTTGCGAAAGATCTTACCTTTTTATAAGTGGCCATTGCGACTTTATTGCTGGTATTATTAGCGGGGAATTTGTTTCGTAAAATCTGTTCCTGCGAATAACATATGTCTCCTGCAAAAAATATTGAGCATTCGTCTGTCTTTATTATAACAGAACAATGATGATATGTGTGACCAGGTGTTTCAACAAGAATGATGTCTTTTGCATCTGTAAGATATTGCGCCTTATCAAAAACATCATATTTATCTGTAAGCGGAACTAACCGCGGGTTAAACCATGGCGGATATAATTTTGGCAAATCACCAAATGGTTTTTCCCATTCGGCTTTATTTACAAGAATAGTTGTATCGGGAAAATATTTTATACCATCAGTATGATCGAAGTGCAAATGTGTAAGTATGATAGCTTTTATTTTTTCTGCAGGTATATTTCTTATCCGCAATTGTTCATCTATTTCATCTTTCCTGTTAATAGAAAATTTGAATTGTTTTTTGTCAAACCAATTAGCAATAATACCTGATGATTTAAAATAATCTCTGTTGTTTACATCAGCAATTTCACCTGTATCAATTATGAAAACTCCTTCCGGGTGTTCAACAATCATTATAAATATAGGCATCCATTCCGTAAAATATTTATCAAACAAAAAAGTAGGCAATGCTAACACACCTGAATATTTATTTTCCCTGAATTTTGTTTTAACTGCAACAAAGCCTGTTGAAACAAGATGAATCTTTACAGCTTGCTTATTACAATGTAATGTTACCGTTATTGAACTAAGCATCAGCAAATAATTTTGGTGTTTCGTTTACAAACTTCGGCTTGATTAAATTCAATCCGCACGTTGCATTCATTTTATCAACTAAATAAACAGTTAATTCGGGCGATGTTGCTTCGTTATGCATGTGCATGAAAAAATAAATGTCATCAATTCCTTTATCTAACCAGTATTTCATACGTTCGATCCATGCATCAATACGTATTTTATCTGTAGGATGCAAACTGTTTCCAACATAACGCACAAAAGTTTTGGGAATAGTAAGATGCATGTGTGCACAATCTCTCCTGCCTGCAGTATCTGTAATCACTGCACCGATATTTAATGCATGTAATGTTTCAAATAACTCTTTACTTATATCAGCTTTAAACCAATCAGCATGCCGCACTTCTAAAAAAAATTGCACATCTGTTGGTAATGATTTTAAGAATGTAAATAATTCGTTTTTTCGTTTTGGTGAATACGCATCGCTCACTTGTATGAATACAGGACCGAGATGATCCTCAAAGGCAATAATGCCACGCAAAAATTCATTCAATAAAAAATCTTTACCGGTAAGTTTTCCGTAATGCGTAATGCCGTTATACATTTTCGGACAAAAAAGAAAATCTTTACCATTCGTTTTCTCTTTCCATTTCTCAATTGCTCTTGGTCCGTAAATTTTATAATGCGTGGCATTTAATTCAATACAGTTGTAATGCTCAACATAATGTTGCAGGAAATCTTTTTCTTTCGTTTTTTCAGAATAAATTTTACCAACCCATTCAGGTCTCCCCCATTTTGCACAACCCACATATACTTTTGCGTTTTTATTTTCTTTATCCGAAAGAATTTGCTTGTTGAATGATGGCTCTGTGGGCAAACTAAAGTCCACGTTGTTTAACGCTTCTTCAGGCAAGCGGCCAAATTCCATAAGGCAGGTACTTTACATGATAAATATAACAGTAAACATTCATAACATATCTGTAAAAATTTTTTAGTTAATAACTAAATGATTGATGTTAAAAACATATTTCATTTAACTTGGCTGCTCATTGCCTGCAATTAAACTATTGTTATGAAGCGCAACTATTACATCGTAGCACTCATTATGCTTACATTTTTTGTAATTTCTTTTTTAACGAATGTTATCGGTCCGCTTTCTCCTGAATTTATAAAAGACTTTAACCTGAGTGATTTGCTTGCAGGTGTTTTGCCGTTTGCATTTTTTATTGCTTATGGTGTAATGTCAATACCATCCAGCATGCTGGTGCAGAAGTACAATGAAAAAACGATTATGGTTGCAGCATTTGTGGTTGCATTTATTGGTTCACTTATATTGGCGATTAAGCCTGATTATCTTACTGCGGTGTTGTCGTTATTTTTAATTGGTTGCGGAATGGCAATGTTACAGGTTGTAATAAATCCGTTGTTGCGAACAGCAGGTGGCGAAGAAAATTATGCATTCACATCTGTATTGGCGCAACTTATTTTTGGTGCAGCCTCGTTTGTTAGTCCGCTGGTTTATTCTTATATGGTGAGAAACATGAATGTTAACAGCGGAGGATTACTCAGCATTTTAAAAACACATGTTCCCGAAAACTTGCCATGGATATCGCTCTACTGGTTGTTTGCAGTAATTTGTTTGTTTATGTTTTTAATTCTACTCGCTTCAAAATTTCCTAAAGTTGAATTGAAGAGCGATGAAAAAGCCGGACCATTAAAAACACACATTCAGCTTTTAAAAAAGCGTGTAGTAATTGCCTATTTCATCGGAATATTTTGTTATGTTGGAACTGAACAGGGTGTTTCATATTGGATGTCGCAATTTTTATTTGAGTACCACAAGTTCGATCCCCAAACAAGCGGCGCACATGCAGTAGCTTATTTTTGGGGATTAATGACAGCAGGCGGTGTATTAGGGTTGTTCCTTTTAAAATTGATGGACAGCCGCAGGCTCTTAGTAATATTTACAATTGCAGCATTAATATTTTTAACGCTGGGATTATTTGGTAGTGATAAAGTTTCGCTTTATTCATTTTCTATTGTTGGGTTTTTTATGTCAGTAATGTACCCCGTTATTTTTTCGCTGGCACTTAGTTCTGTCTCTGAAGATCATGGTTCATTTGCAGGTATTTTGGTTACGGGTATTATTGGTGGCGCAGTTGTGCAATTGCTTATTGGCGGTTTGGGTAATTTGTTTGGATTAAGAACAGGCATGTGTTTTATTTATATAACGATGGGATATATGCTTGCTATTGGTTTTTGGGCAAAGCCACTTATTACCAACAAAACAATTTTTGATAAAAAACATGAAACATGATTTAATCATAAACTTGATTTAATTCAAGAGATGTCTCGTTCCTCGACATGACGCGGATAGAACTTAATTTAATCTCAACAGTTTTCATATGAAGGATCAAACTTGAGAAGTGTTACATCATAAGAGTCATGCTGCCTGAATTAATAAACGAACTACGACCGTCATTTCGACGAAGGAGAAATCTCAATAGCAACAAACCTCATTAATTTAAAAAATTAAATCTTAAATATGAAAAGCATTTTTTTAGCTGTACTGATGTTTACATTTTATTCAACCTTTGCTCAAAGCAAAACAGAAACTTTTGATATGGTTTTGCATGATGGCTGGAACATGCAGAGTTCACAAACAGCAACAGCAACGGGTGACAAAATCAGTCAAAAAAATTTTAATGCAGCAAGTTGGTACAATGTTTCTGTGCCCACAACAATCATCGCAGGTCTTCTTGCAAATTATTATTACAATTTCGATCCGTTTTATGCAAAGAATTTTGAAAAGCTTGCAGATAAGCGTTTGAATAAAACATGGTGGTTTAGAAAATCATTTCAATTGCCTGCTACTGAAAGCGGAAAAAATGTTGTATTGAAATTGCACGGTATAAATTATAAAGCAAATGTTTGGCTGAATGGAAAATTGATTTCCGATTCATCACAGGTAAAAGGTCCGTTCCGCATTATTGAACTTGATGTAACAAAAGATATAAATTATGATGGTGATAATGTTTTAGCATTAGAAATCTTGCGTCCATTCAATCCAAATAAAAGAGATGGTGATTTGGCTATTGATTATGCTGACTGGATTCATTATCCACCCGATTATAACGGCGGCATTGTAAATAATGTTGAAATAAAAACATACAATAAAGTGGGTGTGCAATTCCCATTTGTTTCCACGCATTTCGATCTGCCCTCACTCGATGTTGCGCATTTGAATGTGTATGCCGTTGCAACAAATTATACAAACGAAGCGCAGGACGCAACTATAAAAGGAAAAATAAACAATGATATTGATTTTCATCAAACCGTTCATCTTGCGCCAAACGAAAAAAAACAAATTGTTTTTAGTAATGATGAATACAAACAATTAAATATTCAACATCCGAAAATCTGGTGGCCCTGGCAATATGGGAAACAAGATTTAAACAGAATTACAATCAGCGCAGAAGCAGATGGAAACACAAGCAATACTATTTCTGAAAATTTTGGTATTCGCGAAGTCACATCAACATTTATTAATAATGCATCAAGAGAATTTATTGTAAACGGCAAACCAATTATGCTGCGCGGTGCAGCATGGTCGCCCGATATTTTTCAGCGTCATTCATTAAACAGAGATAAGCAGGAATTAAAATTGGTGCGTGATATGAACATGAATATTGTGCGCAGCGAAGGCAAATTTGAAGACGACAATTTTTATGATGTATGTGATGAAAAAGGTTTATTAGTAATGACAGGCTGGATGTGTTGCGGCGCATGGCAGTATCCTGAAAATTGGGATAAAGCTGAAAGAGCAGTAGCCATGAGCAGCGATAGCAGCATGATGTATTGGCTGCGTAATAAAGCCTGCATAATGGTTTGGTTAAATGGAAGCGATATGCCCCCGCGTGATACCAGCGTTGAACGTGATTATTTAAATATTGAAGCTGCATTGAATTGGCCAAATCCACTCGTATCAACAGCAGATGCAAGCAAATCAAAAGTTTCCGGTTACAGTGGTGTAAAAATGAATGGACCTTATGACTGGGTGCCGCCTGCATATTGGGAAGCAGATACAAGTGAGTATGGTGGCGCATGGAGTTTTGCAACAGAAATTTCTCCGGGTCCTTCTATTCCGCCCTATGAAAGCTTGATAAAATTTTTGCCGAAAGATTCAATATCAAACACAAACAGCGATTGGTTGTATCACTGCGGCACCATGAATTTTGGTAACACAAAAATTTTCGACAGCGCTTTGTATGGACGTTATGGAAATCCTTCTTCAATGAAAGATTATATCGCAAAAGCTCAATTGCAAAATTATGAAGGCGAACGTGCGATGATGGAAGCGTATGGTTTAAAAAAATATCATACAGCAACTGGTGTTGTGCAATGGATGCTTGCCAATCCATGGCCAAGTTTAATATGGCATACGTACGATTATTATCTCTATCCTGCAGGAAGTTATTTTGGAATGAAAGAATCAATGGTGCCCTTGCATGTAATGTATTCTTATAAATCAAATGCGGTGGATGTTACCAATTCATTGTTGCAAAAATTTGATGGGCTTTCTGTAAAAGCTGATATATATAATTTAGATGGAACAAATAAATATTCTAACACGATTACAACTTCTGTTGATGAAGATAGTATTAAAGAATGTTTTGGTTTGCCAAACATCAGCGATTTGTCGGGCACATATTTTTTACGGCTTGAACTGAAAGATGCAGATGGAAAAATTAAAGACATTAACTGGTATTGGCTTTCACAAAAAAGTGATGAATTAAATTGGAAAAAATCAAAATGGTATTACACGCCTCAATCTTCTTTTACAGATTATACGGCGTTAAATAATATGCCGCAAACTTCTGTTGATGTTGAACATTCAACAGATAAAAATGCTGATTCAAGTACGCATAAAATCACTATAAAAAATACAGGGAAAGCCATTGCATTTTTTGTACATGTGCGTGTGTTAAAAGGCAAAAAGGCGGATGATATTTTACCTGTAATTTTTTCAGATAATTATATTTCTCTTGCGCCCGGTGAAAGCAGAACCATCGGATGCACTTATTCAAATAAGGATGCCGGTGAAGCAGCGCCTTTTGTTTTAATCAGTGGATGGAATTTGAATGCTGCACAAAGCAAAGGCGAAAAGAATGTAGGCTTCGAATAATTCTGAAATTATTCCGCATATAATTTTTCGTTTGTAATTTAAAGGGTTGACAACTTTCCAAAAGTTGTCAACCTTACTAATGCGTTGCTTTAATTTCATACTGCTTTTCTGTTTTGGCTTTATTATAATTAACGCTCAGCCAAGAAATGTTTTTAATAATTATCAGTATTTAAGTGTAAACAGGTTAACCAATAATGCTGTTCACAGTATTTTCCAGGATAGCCGTGGTTTTATGTGGATTGGCACAGATGATGGCTTGAATATGTATGATGGTAAAACTGTCAGGCAATTTTATTTATCCGATTTTATTCCTGCGCAACTAAACAATAATACAATTGAAAATATTTGCGAAGATGCTGATGGAAATTTACTCATGTCAGCCAAAGCAGGAATTATAAAATTTAACTGGCTTACAAAACAATTTTCTGTTGTTTATAAAAATGATTTTACTTCTTTCGGCAATCAATACCCGGATTTATTTATTGATGCACAAAAAGATGTTTGGGTTTGTGAACGTGTACGCATAAAAAAGTTTGATGCGCAATTTCATCTTTTACAAGAATGGATTTTGCACGACAGTGCAGATAAAAAATTTTTTGCTGGTCCTGATGTTACAAGAATTTTAAATGAAGATGAGCATCATAATATTTGGTTTACTGATAACGGAACGCTGATTAAAATAAATTCTTCCGGGGACAAAGAAGATACTGTACAACTTACTCATCTGCATAAATTTTTTAAAAGTGGTGTAGCGATAGATGCCATTCAGTTTTCAGGTAATGAAATATTTATGCTGATAAATGGCAAAGCAGTTTTTAAGCTCGATACTTCTTTCACGCATACGCCTGAGCTTATTCTTAAAGACACAATGTCAAAATGGTTTAATGGAATTTTGGTATCGAATAATAAATTGTTCGTTACAACAAGCAATGCAGAAATTTTTACAACAGACACCAGCGGAAAAATTATAGCCTGGTATAAAAAGCAAAGCGATATATCCGTTTCAGGAAATATTGCAACCATTAAAGATAAAGATGGTAATCTATGGATATGCACCATACAAGGTGTTTATGAATTAATAATAAAAGCACCGGCATTTCATATTGTACCATTAAAAAACCCTGCGCAGCTTTCAAATTATTCTTTAATGGGGCTTACAATTAAAAACGATATTCTATATGTGAATTGCCGGCTGGGATTAATAAAGTTTAATATAAATAAAAATGTAAGCGAATACATTTTGAACAAGAATAATGATGCTTCAAAAGTTTTGTACTCGTCGTTTTATCCATATAAAAATTACTGGCTGGCTTCAACACCTTACAAACCATATATCGTTCATGTAAAAAATCATATCCTGCAATACGCATCACTTCCATTCAAACATCCTTCACTCCTTGATTCAGCCGGCACATTTGCATTTTATAAAGACAAAAGAAATAACATCTGGATAGGCTTGTGCAATGATGCAGGCATTGTTTGCTGGCATACCACAAATAATACTTTCCGGTGTTACAGCCAAAAAGATACAGGAAAATATTATTGCCCTTTACGTCATTTTGGATATGCAGCAGAAGATAATGACGGTAACATTTGGATGGGTTATGAAAAAGGCGGCTTAGCTGTTTTTAATCTGAAGCAACAGAAATTTATTTCACTTCCGTTCAATAAAAAAAGTTCTATTAATGATGTTTCTGTTTCAGGAATAGTGAATGACGGCAACGGAAATTTATGGATTGCTACGAACACAGGTCTTATTTGCTATAATCAACATGATAATACTTACAATATTCTTTTACGCAAAAATGGATTGCCTTCTAATTATGTTGAAAGCATTCAAAAGGATGATGAAGGAAATATATGGGCGGGCTTCCAGGGTATTATTTGCAAAATAGAAAGCCGCACAAAAAAAATTATTTCGTTTACAACTGCAGATGGTTTGCCTGATGATGATTTTGAAAATGCCGTATATGATGCTGCATCGAAAAGAATGTTCTTTACAGGAAACGATGAGCTCATTTATTTTTATCCTTCACAATTAAAAAAAAATATTGCAACCCTTAATCCTGTTATTACAGGCTTGCTGGTGATGGGAAAAAATCAACCTGTAATAAAAAATGAGAAACTAAAATTATCGTATTCGCAAAACTATATCACGTTCAATTTTTCTGCGCCTAATTATATTAATGCAGCGGAAAATCAATATGCATGCTTGCTTGCAGGCGCTGATAAAAGCTGGAATATTTTAGGCAACCAGCAAACAATTAGTTACAGCCAGTTACAGCCACGCAATTATATTTTTTATTTGAAAGCACGCATAGCAGGTGGAACGTGGCACAATGCACAGGAGCCTGTATTCATTAGTATTTTAAAACCATTCTGGCTTACAACGTGGTTTTGGATTTTGTGCGGTGCGGTTGTATTGCTTGTTGTATTTGCATTTACTTATTTAAGATTGCACAATAAATATGAACAGCAAATTCTCTCTCAAAATATTCGTGATAAAATTGCCGGCGATTTGCATGATGATATTGGAAGCACATTAAGCAGCGTTACCATTTTAAGCGAGCTGGGAAAACAAAAATATGCGGAAGCCACGCCACTGCTCGAACGCATCAGCAAAAATATTTCTTTGATACAGGAAAATATGAGTGATATTGTTTGGGCAATAAATCCGCGCAATGACAGGTTTACAAATATTATTCAGCGCATGTCTCAGTTTGCAGCAGAATTGCTCGAACCAAAAAGTATAGTATTGAATTTTACGGCTGAGGATGTTTTGTTATCGTTATTACTGCCGATGGAAAAACGCAGAAGCCTGTATTTATTTTTTAAAGAAGCAATAAATAACTGCGCAAAATATAGCGGTGCAACAAAAGTGGATGTGCATCTTTTTCAAAAAGAAAATATTGTAAGCATGATAATTACCGATAATGGTAAAGGCTTCGATACGGATAAGAATTATACAGGCAATGGAATACCAAATATGTATAAACGAGCCACTGAATTACGTGGAAGTTTAAATATTAATTCTGTTTTGAATGCGGGCAGTTTTATTGAACTGGAGTTTACAGTTTAGATATAGATGTTATGGATTATATCGCTGCTATATATCTCAAGTTCTCTTTGCGAACGCTGGGGCTACTTCGTGCTCTTTGCGGCGCTTTCATTGGGACGCAGAGATAGCCAAGAAGACGCAAGTACGCAGAGTGTAAGTAGAACTAATGTGGTCTAAGCAATTAATAACTGTATAGCGATAGTCAACTTCAAATTTAAAAAATCACTTGTTCATGTGATTGCAGATTTGCTCTCTATTTTATTTTTTTACAAAGAAAATTTATGTCTTTGTCAAATGAGGTTACAATAAGAGTCGCTGTGTTTGAAGACAATGAGCAATTGCTCGAAAGTCTTCATCAGTTAATTGAGGCAACAATAAAATTTATATGCACTGGTGCTTTTTCAAATGCACAACATCTTGAAAAAAAAATTGCACAATCAAATCCTGATGTAGTGATAATGGATATTGATATGCCCGGTATAAACGGCATTGATGCAGTGAGTATTTTGCATATAAAATATCCGCACATAAGAGTTTTAATGCAAACTGTTTTTGATGATAACGATAAAATATTTGCTGCCATTCGAGCCGGTGCATCAGGTTATATTTTAAAAAAATCTTCTTCTGCAAAAATTATTGAAGCCATTGTTGATACATATAATGGCGGTGCGCCGATGACACCTTCTGTTGCTGAAAAGGTGTTGAACATGCTTCGTTATCAAAATCAAAATGCACAGGCAGAAAACATTAATTTATCCGAACGTGAAAAAGAAATTCTTACACTGCTCGTAAAAGGCAAGAGTTATAAAATGATTGCAGCAGAATGTTTTATTTCTATTGATACGGTAAACTCACACATAAAAAATATTTATGAAAAACTTCATGTGCATTCAAAAAGCGAAGCTGTTGTAAAAGCGATTAATCAAAAATTAATATAATACGATTTTATTCGCAATCGCAATTCCATTCATTTCCCAAATCAATTACGGTAACAACAACTTCTTCGCTGTTACAAGGCGCAAAAATTATTCGCAAATGCTGATGTTCTTTTGTGAACCCCTCTACAGCAAATTTTTTGTAACAATCCTTATTATTCAGTTCGCTTTTTCTATAATTAATCTTCCCATCTTTTAATATTTCTATTACTTCAGTTTGGTTAATGTTCCTGCAACTCATGCGGCAGTAAGCATGCTTTGTATAAATTATTTGCGATGGGTTTCTGTTTAAGCCGGTTGTTGTTGGTGTACATCCGCTGAATGCTATAACAAAAAATAAAAAAACAATTGCAATTAAATTTCTTTTCATTATCAAATTAATACTGAATTAAGAAATTTCAGATGATTGAATAAATTTTTTTGAAGATAAAAATCACGTGTTTATGTGATTGACTTCGCACAACAACCAAGGTAGCTTCGAAGAAAAGAAATTACTTTATGAAAAAACTTTTCTTCTTAGTGTATTTACTTATCTTATGGTTTACCGTTCAGGCACAATCAACCAGCGACATATTAAAACAACAAGCCGGCGAAGGTGTAAAGGAAGGCGCTAATGCAGCTACACAGCAAGCGGCTAATAAAGTAACTGATAAAGTGCTCGACAAATTATTTACTAAAAAAAATAAAAATAAGAAAGACAACTCTTCGCAACCGCCTGTTTCTTCACAACAGAATTCCTCCGCACAAAATAATCCAACTAATACCTCAACGAATAATCCATCTAATAATCCAACAAGTAATTCAACATCTTCTTTACAAACCTATAGCAAATATGATTTTATACCCGGCGAGAAAGTTTTGGCATATGAAGATTTTTCGCAAGATGCAATTGGCGATTCTCCTGATAAATGGAATTCAAATTCAGGCAGTGAAGTGGTTTCGGTTTCAAATAACACCGGGCATTGGCTGATGATTAATAAAAAGGGATTATTTATGCCGGAAGATATAAATAACCTGCCCGATAATTTTACCCTTGAATTTGATTTAATGTATGTTGGCTCTAATCCTTTTCTTCAACTGCTTTTATTAACCGGCGGCACTGGCAACGATGCTTTAAAAACGGATATAAATAAACGTTCCGGCGTGAACATAGGATTTCAACCTATTCCCCGCGATAAAGGCGGTTTGGTGCACATCAATTCTTATAACGATGGTGAAACTACAATAGATAACCAGGTTCAGTTTCAAAATGATGGTGGCACAAAAATAAAAGTATCTGTGTGGCGGCAAAAGCAACGGTTAAGAGTATATCTTAACCAGGAAAAAGTTTTTGATTTACCGCGTGCATTTCCTGAAAGCAAAGTTTACAATATGGCGATGTTTGAAACATGGAGTGACTTTGAAGACAGCAGTAAATATCTTATCAGCAATATTAAACTGGCTGCCGGCGAACCCGATACACGCAATAAGTTAATGAACGAAGGAAAATTTTCTACTACAGGAATTTTATTTGATGTGAATTCTGCTGTTATAAAACCAGAATCCTATGGCTCAATAAAAGACATCGCAGGCGTATTGCAAAGTAATCCTGATGTTAGAGTAAAAATTATAGGACACACAGATAACGATGGTGATGTAACTACAAATATAACCCTCTCAAAAAAACGTGCAGAAGCAGTAAGAGCATTTTTAATTTCTGAATTCTTGGTAAACGCTTCAAGATTAGAAACAGATGGCAAAGGCGCATCTGAGCCTGTGGCTTCGAACACTACACCGGCAGGCAAAGCGCAAAACCGAAGAGTAGAATTTATAAAGTTGTAATGTTAGAAATGCATTTCGTTATCTTTTATAGCATTGTCCTTTACATTAAAACATCAAATATTTTGTAAAAAAAAATCACGTGTTTATGTGATTGTTCAACCTGCACAATGAAAGTAGTTTAGAACTAAAATTTTTTGTATGAAACCAATACTTTTATTCTGTTTACTTGTAATTTTTTCAATCAGTATTAATGCACAAACCAACACATTTCCATCCAGCGGTACTGTTGGTATTGGAACTGTAACACCGGACGTATCTGCAAAGCTCGAAATAAAATCTACTACAAAAGGATTGCTTATTCCGCGAATGACAGTAACGCAACGTAACGCCATTTCAAGACCTGCAACATCATTACTTATTTATCAAACCAACTCAACACCCGGCTTTTACTATTACAATGGAACTGCATGGAAAGCCATTTCATCAAAAGCAGGCTGGTCGTTAACAGGTAACAGCGGCACAACATCTTCTGATTTTTTAGGAACAACAGATGCAAAGCCATTAATGTTTAGAGTGAATAATAAGAATTCAGGTATTATAGATTATAATTTAGGAACTGCAGCTTTTGGTTATCTAGCGCTTAATTCAAATACAGCTACTGGCAATACTGCTGTTGGTTATGAGGCAGGGTATGCTAATACAACAGGTCAAAGTAATACTGCTTTAGGAAGCAGTGCACTTTTAGCCAATACTACAGGTGCTTATAATATGGGCGTTGGCACTTTCACATTATATTCCAATGGCTCGGGCAGTTATAATACTGCAGCAGGATATGATGCACTTGCAAGTAATAACGGCAGCAATAACATTGCAGTGGGTGCATTGGCAGGTCATACAAATACCTCAGGCGGCACAAATATTTTTATTGGATATAATGCGGGAAACGGAAGCCAAACAGGAAGCGGTAATATTTGTGTCGGACAAGGCACCACTGTTAGCGACGGCATTAGTAATTCAATCGTAATTGGCAATTCGTTAAGTACATCATATAGCAACGCGGTAATATTGGGAGGTAGCAGCCAAAATGTTGGTATCGGAACGGTAACGCCGTATTCATCGTCACAATTAAGTGTAAACAGCGGCAGCAAATATTATAGTATTTATGCAGAAGATCATAATACAAGTGGAGGTATAGCTGTAATTGGAACAACTGATCATGGTGGCGGCTACGGGCTTGATGGTACTTCAACAGGCGCTACTTCAACAGCTATAAATATCGGTACTTACGGATACGCTGCCAATTCAACTTTTTTTGTAACTACGCCGGGCTCGGAGTTTGATGGCTATGGAAACTATGGTGTGTACGGAGATGCAACAGATGGCTTTGCCGGAGGTTTTAATGGCGATATTGCTGTATATGGAACTGTTTGGTCGAGTTCTGATGCAAAGCTGAAAAAAAATATACAACAGTTGAATAATGCTTTAAACCGGCTTAAACTATTACCGGTAAAAGAATTTGATTTTGATAAAGATTATGCAAAGCAAAATCAATTAAACTTTCCAACGCAGCACCAGTTTGGTTTTATTGCGCAGGATGTGGCGAAGATATTTCCCAATCTTGTTACCGGAATTACTGCTCCTGTTATTAATCATTCTTCGAAAAACGGAGAACCTGTAACAAAACATTCAACAGGCTTTTTAGCTGTTAATTATATTAGTTTTATTCCTTTGCTCACTAAAGCAGTTCAGGAATTATCAGTGCAGAATGATTCCATCAAAAATGAAAACGCAACGCTTGCATCTAAGGTTGATAACCTGCAAAATCAAATTAATGATTTAAAAAACATGATTGTGTCAAATCAGTCAGCAGTTACTGGTCAGCAATCAATTGTTCTTTCTTCTGGCTTACTTCAGCAAAATATTCCCAATCCATTTTCAAATTCAACAACTATTA
>JAICKT010000616.1 GCA_025927795.1 Parafilimonas sp.
AGGATTCATGCTGTAACTCATTCCAACATCAGGGCTGTCAACTTTGTTTACAATTGTTCTTACTTCCTGCTCCAGGTAAATTGTATGCAATGTTTTTTCTTCCCAGTCATCAATGGCTTCAACATGTTCTTTTGAAACTTCGTTAATTAAAAATTTATTTTTTGTATTGATTTGCGCACCACGTCCAAAATGATATTGCACAGTTTCTTCCTGTGTTTTTGGTTGTGGTTTTGCATTTGGATTATCAACAATATTTTTCATAGTGATATAATTTAAAAACGGGAACTAATATTATTTCTGTTGTTCTTTTCTCTTGAAAGAAAAGAACCAAAAGTTCAAGCACCGATGATAAGCGACACATCGGTGCACTACCTCCGATGTAGCTTTTGTACTATTGCCTTCCCAACTGTTATGCTTCGATGCTTAAATTCGTAGCTTATCCTTGTCTAATCTTCTTAAATTTTAAAGAGGGAGTTTTACCAATAAGGATTGAATTAAAAATCAGGTTAATCCATAAATCAGATAAATCCCGGTTCAGATGACTAATAGAATTTTTGCTCTTTTCCGTAGCGGTCTTTTTGATTGAACTCGCTTTTGTTTTTTACAATGAACAAACTTTTTTCAAGCACATGAATTACGCAGGTTACAACACCCCAAACATTGGCGCGGTCGTCAAATGCAGCGAGCTGAATGTTGCCCATTTTACTGTTAGCAGCAACAAGCTCAACACTGTTGGAATGTTTTTGTAAACGACGCACCAATAATTCACCGTCGAAAATGGCAACAATTACTTTTCCGCTGGCAGGTTTTATACTGCGGTCAACAATTAAAATATCACCGCTGTAAATACCGTCTTCCATCATCGCATCTCCATTCATGCGAAGAAAAAATGTTGCAGGCTTATTTAAAATAAGTTGTTCATTCAAATCAATGCCCCGCTCCATATAATCATCAGCGGCAGCAGCAAAGCCATTTGCATTTGCAGTTTTTACATTGTGTTGCGTGAAATTTTTGCTGCCTGTGTACGCAGCAGAATAAGTTACTTCCCTTTCCATATACAAAGTTTTTAATTAACTAATATTTTTAGTAAAATTAAACTAAATGAATTAGTTTAGCGTTTTAGTAAGTAGTTTTTTTTAAACATCAAATTGTATATATATGGAGCAGGATTTATTTTTTTTATCAGACTTGCGGTTTGAGCCGCCAAAATTTTTTGAATACTTATTGGTTGTTCACCCGAACGAAGAAATCTTTAATCAAATAAAAACAGAGAAAGAAAATTTTTCGTCGGAATACAATGTAAGCATTGCCAAAAAAACATTACCACACATTACAATCGCTAATTTTTTAGCTAAAGAAACGATGGAGGAAACATTGATTAAATGGATGCATAAAATTATTAACAGTCAGCAAAGTTTTGATGTGATGATTAATAATTTCAGCGGCTTTCCATCATCTAAAACAGTATATGCACGTATACAAAATCACGAGCCTTTTAAACAACTCGCCGCTTCATTAAAAATCATTAATACATATATTAACGATAACGGTTTCCCGAATGCAAAGCTTATCAATCATCCGCATCTTACCATTGCAAGAAGCCTGCAGCAAAGTGTATATGAAAAAGCAATTATGGATTATTCGCACAAAACATTTAATGCAAGTTTTATGGTGAGTGAATTGATTTTATTGAAGCGAATGAACCAGTTTGATAAATGTAAACAGGTAAGCATATTTAAGCTGGCGCAAAGTGAAGAAGCTGTTTGCTAATCATCAGGTTTAGTTTAAACTAATTATAGTATTCATTCAACCCTGCCCTTTCTGAAATTATATGAAACAGTCAATGCGTTTACAGGAATTTATCAGC
>JAICKT010000110.1 GCA_025927795.1 Parafilimonas sp.
AATGATCAACCGTAAAATACGCCAGGAAAAAATTGCGATTAAAGATGTAAAACTGCGCACATTTATTACGGAAGATAGTGGCAGAAATGAAATGGTGCAACATGTGTATGATATTACTTATGGTACCGTGCGTAAGAATGAAGACACATTAGTTGTAATTGATGATTCTATTGTTCGCGGCACAACTCTAAAAGAAAGTATTGTAAGAATGCTGGCGCGATTACAACCGAAAAAAATTATTGTTGTTTCATCCGCACCGCAAATACGTTATCCTGATTGTTATGGAATTGATATGAGCAAACTTGGCGATTTTATTGCGTTTCGCGCAGCTATCGAACTAATAAAAGAATCAGGCAAAGAATGTATTATTAAAGATGTGCATGAAAAAATTCTTGAACTGCAACGCAACGATCAGCTTCATACAGAAAATTTAGTACGGTTTATTTACAAACCCTTTACTACGGAGCAGATCTCAAATAAAATTGCGCAACTTATTACTCCAAAAAATATAAATATTCCTGTTCAGGTAATTTACCAAACAATTGAAGACTTGCATGAATGTTGCCCAACCAACACAGGCGATTGGTATTTTACAGGCAATTATCCTACGCCTGGTGGCAACCGTGTAGTAAACAAAGCTTTTCTAAATTATCTCGAAGGAAAAAATGTAAGAGGCTATTAATAGATTTCAGATTTACAATTTCAGATTTTAGATTTGGTGATGAAAACGCTTTTATTAATCCGCCATGCAAAAAGCAGTTGGGCTGATTTTGAACAGAAAGATTTTGATCGTCCTTTAAGTGACAGAGGCAAAAAAGATGCGCCTGCAATGGCAAAAAGGATAAGAAAAGAAAAGGATATTAAATTAGATGGAATTATATCAAGTCCTGCAAACCGGGCATTTGAAACAGCAAAACATTTTGCAAAAGGATTTGATATAAAGAAAAAGCGCATCATACAAATCTCAGAACTTTACGAGCCAACTATAGAAGCATTTTATAATGCGGTTACAGATCTTGATGATGAATATAAAAATGTTGCTTTATTCTCGCACAATCCCGGCATTACTGCTTTTGTAAACCAGCTAACCAATGTGCACGTTGATGATATGCCAACCTGCAGCATCTTTGCATTATATATTTTGCATGATGAATGGAAAGATTTTAGAACTGCCGACAAAGAATTTTGGTTCTTTGATTATCCGAAAAATCTCAAATAATCTTTTGTTTATAATTAGCGAGATAAACTCCGCTGAATATTAAAATTGTTGCAACAAATTTTATCCAATCATATTCTTCTCCTGTAAAAATTATAGCAATTATTGCAGCAAATACAGGTTGAGTATAGATATATGAGCCGGTAGCAGAAGCACCAATTACAGCAACGCCAAAAATATTAAAGAGATATGCAAAAAAGGTTGCGCCAATAATTACAAATACAAAATAAATCCAGTCCAGATTAGTAAAGCTTTGCCAGTTAGTTGTTATTGCCGAATGATAACCATAAGGCAGCATAAATAATAATCCAATTGTAAAAACCCAGCGAACAACATGCACAGGACTGTATTTTATCATAAGCGGTTTTACAAGCACAAAATAAAATGCATAAAAAATTGCGTTTAGAATTACGAGCATATCACCCAAGAAAATATTGCTGGCTGTGTGCGAAACATCTTTCATTAAAATTAAAATAACAGCACCGCTGATACCGAGAATAATACCGGCAATTTTAAGCCATGTAAGTTTTTCTTTTAATATCCAGGCTGCGAAAAAAATAATTAAAATAGGTGTTACAAGTGCCAATAAAGATGCATGAATAGCTGAAGTAAGCGATAATCCTTTTATAAATAATATTTGATTTAAAACGACACCTGTTATGGAGCATAGAAAAAAGCGCGGTATATCTTTCTTTTCAATACCGGCTTTTGATGGCTTAATAAAATATAAACACCAGAATAAAATTAATGAACCAATAACGCGACAAATATTTAATGCGGGTGCACCTAGTTTTGAAGGAACGATAAATTTTATAGTGATATAATTTATTCCGAAGAAAATATTTGCGAGCAATACAGCAATGTGTGCCTGCAGTTTTTTATTCATAATTTTTATAAGGCTGAAATAAAATCTTTAAGTACAACTTCATATTGTTTTGCATTCACGTTTGGCAAATTATATTTGAATTGATGAGCTTTTATAAAATGCAAATTAAAATCTTCATTTTGCGAAAATGTGTAACACCAGTTTTGTTTCATTAAATGTTTAGCAAGATATTCCTGCTCAGTTTGCCCCGGCGTTGGAATTAAAATAGATCTTTTTTGTAATGATAAAATTTCCATTACAGAGGTATAACCGCACCGGCTGATAATAAATTCACTTGCATTAAAAGCATCTTCCATTTTTGCTGTAGTAAGATGATTACAAATTGTACAGTTAAAATTTTCTTCAATTGAACTTTTCTCTTCAGGCTTACCACGCACAATTAAAATTTTTTCTTTATTTAATTTTGCAAATGCAAAAACCTTTTCTTCAAAAATTGTGCGTTGGGGTTCTGGTCCTGAAATAATAATTAAATATTTATACACATTGTTTAAATGCACTTTTGGTTTAAAGCGCGAAAGCATGCCAATATATTTCACCGGAATTTTTGGAAGTGTTTTTGGATGCGAAAGATTGCCGGCAATATTTAAATTTCCTTCAAAGTCGGGCACCCAACATTCATTAAATTTATTTATTCGCTTATATGTTTTTTTGCGCATAAAATTTTTTGCAAAATTTAATGACGTTTTTATCTGTAATTGATGCGTAATAAAAACAGAAAATACTTTTTCAGAATAAAAACCATAACGATTGTCTGAAATAATTGCATCAAAATGCCGCGTAACCAATAAATTTTTCAACCATTCATGCTCCTCATTAACCGCTCTTAAAATTTTAGGAGTTTGTAATAAAATTTTAAATGGCATCCAACGTTTCTTTCTTGAATAAACAATGTTATACGAATTAAGATTAAAAAATTCCAGCGCGGGAAATTCTGTTTGTAATAAGGCTTTTGAGGCGGGTGATGCAGCTATTGTTACTTCACAGTTTAATGATAAAAAATAACTGATAAGAGGAATGCACCTGGTTGCATGGCCAAGCCCCCAGTCAAGCGGTGTTATTAAAACTTTTTTTAATATGCATTGATTGTTCAAAAAATAATTTTTTCGTAAGTAGAAAAAGTATGTAATTTGAAATCACAATATAATGAACAGTAAAAGAAAGTTTGGTCTTTTTCTTGTGTTGATAAGTACGATTGTTTTGCTTGGTTCATGTAGTCCAAGTAGCCGTGTTAAATGCGGATGTCCGCCAAAAAGATCAGTAGTAGGATAAAAAAAATTTAAACAACAAATAAAACAAGCGGTTATGAACCCCCGCAATAGAGATCTGCTGGTTTTTACAAGAAAAGAAATGATGAATGAACATGAGCTTGAACGACAAATAGAGCTTCTAAATGATTTATTTTACATTGTTGAAGCTTCTAACGCCGCTTACGTTGCCAACGAAATAATTGATGTAAATCGAAATAAAATTATTTCTAAACTAAAACATGTAAGAACTATTTTACAGGAGCAACGGTTAACCCCTTTTGTATTTATCAGCAATAAAAACTAATTTCTAAACTTTATCAGCAGCAACTGATTCAGTAAGTTTTAATTTCTTCAAGGCTATCTCGAGTTTATTTAAAAACGGATCAATATCTTTTAATTTACACGTGCCCACACTCAGCCTGTACCATGGCGATTCTCTACTGGCGCCAAACGCATAAAAAGGTACAATTGCCAGCTTCGCTTCATCCAATAAATAAGCAGTTACATCTTCCTGGTTTTTTAATTCTTTATCTTCAACTTTAGTTCCAACCAAATCAAATTTTACGGTAAGATAAATACCAGCCTGCGGCGCAATTGCATCTACATTAAAACCTTTTTCTTTCAAAGAAATTAAACCATCATAAATTCTGTGAAGCCTTAATTCCAATGCCGCTTTAAAATTTCTAAAGTGATTTTTTATTGATTGCGTTTCTCTTAAATATTCAGCAGTTGCTTTTTGTTCTGCCATTGGCGCCCATGCACCTATGTGGCTTAAAAATGCTTTCATTTTTGCAATCACATCCTGCGGACCAAAAGCCCAGCCAACACGAACACCGGTTGCTGCAAATGCTTTTGAAATACCATCAATAAAAATTGTGTACTTATGCATTTCTGTATTTAAAGAAACAGGATTATAATGTTTGATATTACCATAAGTTAAAGCCCAATACATTTGATCAAACATCAGGTACAATTTCTTTTCGCTTTGTTTGCGACTATTATTTTCTTTTACAATTAAATCACATATTGCTGCAAGCGTTTCTTTATTTAAAGTTGTGCCCGTTGGATTTTGCGGCGTACAGAGGCAGATTAAAACAGCGTCTTTTATATTTTTTTCAACATCTTCAGCCGTAGGCATAAAATTATTCTCCGGCGTTGCTTCTATTACACAATGTTGCCCTTTGTGCAGGTTTGTATAATGATTATTATTCCATGATGGCACTGCATAAATTACTTTATCGTTTTCATCAACCACAGATTTAAACAAGGCATAAATTAAAGGTCTGCCACCGGATGCAACAAGAATTTCAGGCAAAGAATAATCGAGATGTTCCCAATTTTTTAAAAAAGCTGCAATGGATTCGCGTAATTCAAATACACCTTCAGCCGGCGGATAGTTAGTATGGTGCTGGCTGTAGCTTTCAATAATTAACTCTTCCAGTTCTTTTGGTATAGGAAAAACTCCCGGGTCAAAATCACCAATGGTAAAATTGAAAATATGCTCGCCCTTTCTCTTGCGCTCATTTATTGCATTTCCAAGTTTTACAATCTCACTGCCTACCATTGTTTCTGCCAACTCACTTAATTTTTCCATATTTAGGTTTGATGCAAATGTAGCTAAGAGAATAAAAACTAAGAGAACAAAGAGTTAAAGAGAAGAAGAAAATAAAATGTTTTTAATTGTATTCTTTAGCCTAAACAAATGAAAAGCTCTTTACCCCCTTTACTCTTTTATACTCTCATCCCTTCTGCTTTTCCTTAAATGTTTTTATATAATTTTTGGTGAAATCGCTTAAAACAAGTTTGCCACTTATAGCAGCACGCTCATATAAAAGTTTATCCCAATGTTCTGTGCCCTGCCATAAAACTTTTTTTAAAGCAGCTATTGCGTGCGGGCTTGTATGCGATAATGATGATACGAGACATTGCATAGATTCATCCAAACTTTCAGATGTATGATGCAGCTCTAAAAATAATCCTTTGCGATGCGCCCAATCTGCACTGTACCATGATGCTGCATCAATTGCTAACTGGCTGAAAAAAGCAGCACCAATTTTTCTTTCAATTGCAGGACCAACAACAAAAGGACCAATGCCTAATGCCAGCTCACTTAGTTTTACATCTGCTCCTTCAAGCGCATAAGAATAATCGCAGGCTGCTGCAATGCCTACACCGCCGCCTACGCATTTGCCCTGAATTCGTCCTATAATAAATTTCGGGCACTTGCGAATAGCGTTTATCACGTTTGCAAAACCAAGAAAAAATTTCGTTCCTTCTGTTTCATTTGTAATACCAGCCAGTTCATCAAATGAGGCGCCTGCACAAAATGCACGGTCGCCTGCACTGCGTAAAATAATAAGTTTGCAATCATCATTCTGTCCGGCAAAATGAATTTCCTGCACCAGCTCACCTAAAATTTTGGCCGGCAAAGAATTGCTTTGCGGATGAAAAAATTCAATGGTTGTAACACCGTTATGTGTTTCATTTTTTACATAGCCTTGTTGAATTTGGTGTATCATAGAAAACGGTTAAATTATTTTTGAAAAATCAATATGCATATATATGCTGCCATTGTATTTCGGGAAATTTATTTTTTGTATCAGTGCTAACTTTTGCTGCTTGTTCGCCAATAATAATGATGCATTGTAATCTCTTTGATGATTTGAGAAAATAAAATCTTCAGCCGTGTTATATTTTTTGGAATATAAAAGTATTTTACCAATTGCTTCCAAAATGCGTAACAAATAAAGAAGGTCCTTATTCGCGGGTAGCATACTTCATATCTTGTTTTGCGCGGTATAAAATAATGGGCTCTGCATATTTACTTAAAACAACATCAACCGGAATTGTTATTTCCTGTTTTAGCTTGTTGGCAAAAAAAATAAGTGCTTCCGGTTTTACATCGTCTTCAATCATTAAATCAATATCATTAAATACTTCATCTCTTGTAAAAGACCCAAATACACCAATTTTATTTACATTAAGTAAATCAAATATTTTTTCTTTCCGAAAATATAATTCAAGGTCTTTTAAATTATGCAGCGTCATGTTACAAAGTTATTTTTTCTTCGCCACCATCGTTAATATTGTAGCGATGCCAACCTGCTCATTTGTTTCATCAATCATTTCCACCAACCACTTTACAATACCTTTTTCTATATCATCGCCACGTTTAAAATCTTCCGGCTTATTAATGATTCTTTTATCGTTGGGCAACTTTTCTTTGCACGTAAACTTTATATAAATTTCTGCGCCCGGATAAACAGGTTTTGTAAAACGCAATTCATCAATACCATAATTTAACAGCACCGGATTTTTTTCATAACTGCCAACAAATAAACCCGCGGCAATGCTCATAATAAAATAACCATGTGCCACTTGTTGTTCAAACATAGTTCCGTTAAAATCGGTTGCTGCAATGTGCGCATAAAAATGGTCGCCGCTTAAATCGGCAAACCGGTTTATGTCTTCACTTGTTATTTTTCTTTTTGGTGTGATGATTTGATCGCCGATGTTCAGTTCTTCAAAATATTTTTTAAAAGGATGAACATTGGTTTCAATTCCCTTTGCGTATTGCTGATAAATGTTTGTAATGTGTGTTATTGAAGTAGGTGAACCCTGCACTGCAACTCTTTGCATATAATGTTTTACACCGCGAATGCCACCCATTTCTTCACCGCCACCAGCTCTGCCGGGTCCGCCGTGAATTAACATAGGCAACGGTGAACCATGCCCCGTGCTTTCTTTTGCGCAATCTTTATTCAACACCAAAATTCTTCCGTGATGTGTGCCTGCGCCCAACACATATTCTTTTGCAATTGTATCTTTTGCTGTAACAATTGTTGAACACAACGAGCCTTTCCCCAACTTGCTTAATGCAATCGCTTCATCTAAATTTTTATATGGCATGATGGTACTTACAGGTCCAAATGCTTCTGTTTCATGTACAACGCTTGATGCAAATGGTTTTTCATTCATTAATAATAATGGTGAAAGAAATGCGCCTTTGTTTGCATCTGCATCCAACACTTCAACACTATCTAATGAACCATAAATTAATTGCGATGATGCGAGTAATTTTTGTACCTGCTTTTTTACTTCTTCTCGTTGCGATTGACCGGCAAGCGCTCCCATTCTTACTTTATCATTTAACGGATTGCCGATAACAGTTTGTGATAAAGATTGTTTCAGGCATTTCCAAACATCATCCATTTTATTTTCGGGCACAAAAATTCTGCGAATGGCTGTACATTTTTGTCCTGCCTTTGCCGTTATTTCTTTTCTTATCTCTTTAATAAAAATATCCCATTCCGCATCTGATGGATTTACATCATCACCTAACACAATACAATTTAAACTATCTGCTTCCATATTAAAAGGCACCGATTCATTTAAAATCCTTTCATGCTTTTTTAATTTTAATGCAGTTGATTTTGAGCCGGTAAATGTTATTACATCCTGCGATGTTACATGGTCTAATAAATCACCCACACTGCCGCAAATCAATTGTAATGCACCTTTTGGTAAAATATTTGAAGCGATAATTTCTTTTACAACTGCCTCTGTTAAATAACTTGTAATAGTTGCAGGTTTCACAATTGCAGGCACACCCGCAAGCCAGTTCACGGCACATTTTTCCAGCATGCCCCACACCGGAAAATTAAATGCATTGATGTGAATGGCAACTCCTTCTTTCGGCACTAAAATATGATGCCCCATAAATGTGTTGTGCTTGCTGAGATTAACGCCCTCGCCATCAACAGCAAAACTTTCATCTGCAAATTTTCTGCGCAATGATGCATAAGAAAATAAATTGCCGATGCCGCCTTCAATATCAATCCAGCTGTCTGCTTTTGTTGCGCCGGTTTTATAAGAAATGCTATAAAATTTTTCGAGATGATTTCTTAAATGCATTGCCAGTGCACGCAACATTCTGCCACGTTCATGAAAAGTAAGTTTGCGCAAATTTGGATTGCCCGTTGTATGCGCATATTCAATCATCGCTTTAAAATCTATGCCCTGTGTTGTAGCTGCAGCAATAGTTTCACCAGTTACGGCATCGCATAATAATTGCCCTTCGCCATCGCCTGTTATCCAATTTCCTTCAACAAAACTTTCAAGTTTTTTCATACAGCAAATATTATAACAAAGCTAAAGAGAGATATTTTTATTAACTAAATCAAACTAAGCTTAGCGAATTATCTGTTTAAAAATTTTCAGTTTTCCTTTTAGCGGCGGGTAACGCAAAGCGGGATCGAACCATGTTGGTGTTTTCATAATTGCTTTAAAATGACTAAAAGTTTCAAACGAATATTTACCATGATATTTTCCACTGCCACTAAAGCCTCTGCCGCCAAAGGGCAGGTAATGATTGGTTAAATGCCAGCTTGAATTATTTATGCAACCACCACCAAATGCAATATTTGTTAGCCAATATTTTTCTTTTTGTTTGGATGATGTATAAACATATAATGCAAGCGGGTTTGGATTTTGTTCAATAACTTTTTTTGCCTCTTCATCTGAATTAAAACTTATAACAGGAAGTATTGGACCGAAAATTTCTTCATGCATTATATCATCATTCATAGAAACATTCTCTATAACTGTTGGTTCAATAAAAAGTTTCTCTTTATTATATTTTCCTCCATAAATTATTTTTCCCTGACCAAGATATTTTAACAAACGACCAAATTGTTTTTCATTAATAATCTTTGCATATTCATTATTATTCAAAACATCCTTTGTAAAAAATTTTTCTATGGTTGATGTCAACGTTTCTATAAATCGCTCTTTAATTTTTGAATGCACCAATAAATAATCCGGCGCTACACACATTTGCCCCGCATTGGAAAACTTCGTCATGGCAATGCGTTTTGCAGCTACTGAAATATTTGCATCGCTTTCAACAATACAGGGAGATTTTCCTCCTAACTCTAAAGTAACGGGCACTAAATTTTCAGCAGCCATTTTGTAAATAATTTTTCCTGTTGCTGTGCTACCAGTGTAAAAAACATGGTCGAAAATAAAGTTGTTCATCATCCGGGGAATCACATCAGCGCCTTCTCCTTCCACATATAAAATATATTCTTTACTGAAAACTTCTGCAATAATTTTTTTCATTACAGATGAAGTTGCCGGCGCAAATTCGCTGGGTTTTAAAACCACACAATTACCTGCAGCAATAGCACCTACGAGCGGCGTAAACAAAAGCTGCAAAGGATAATTCCATGGACCGATAATTAATACAACACCTAATGGCTCTGGCAATACAAAACTTTTTGAAGGCAGGTTTATTAAATTGGTTGAAGTTTTTTTTGGTTTCATCCATTTATATAAATTTTTAAGACCAGCATTAATTTCTGCAACCACAAAACCAATTTCAGTAACCCAGCTTTCTTCTTTATTTTTTTTCAGATCAGCATACAGGCATTCATATAATTCTTCTTCATGGTTAAGAATTGAACTTTTTAATTGATTTAGCTGTTCTTTTCTAAAAGCATAGTTTTTGGTAACATTTGTTTGATAATAATTTTTCATTAAATGCAATTCATCAATAACACTTATATCTGAAACTGGTTGACCCATTTTTTGATTTGATTTAAAAGACAGTATGATTAAAAAAATTTTATAAACGAAAGTTATTGATTCTTTGCGAACGAAATTTGGAAGTACATTTAGCGTTTTAAAATTATGGCCACCGAAATATTTATAATTCAGTTTGAGTTTATATATAAAGCCCTTTCTTTAAATATTGAAAATATTACCCGGGAAGAGTCGATGATATTTCCTGAAGCAGGTGGTAACTGTATAAACTGGATGCTCGGTCATATTCTTGATTATCGTAACAGAATGCTCGCCATTTTAAACCAGGAACCAATCTGGAACAAGGAAACAATAATCTGCTATAAACGCGGTACAAATGCTGCAGCAGAAAAAGATAATTTTTTGCAATGGCAACAACTTTTAAATTATTTAAGTCATACACAAACATTAATTTTAAAAACTTTGAAAGAAGCAGAAATTAACGAGCCGGATAAAATAAAATCTTTTGCACAATTACTTGCCCACGAATCTTATCATACGGGGCAAATTGGTTTATTAAGAAGAGTGTTGGGAAAAGAAGGAAAATTAAAATAATGCCTTGATGAAAACACTTATTGACAACATCCGTGACTTGTCTGTATTATACACACAACAGGCACCGCAGCAGATTGAACAATTGCCACGCAGCGGAAGCGACCGTATTTATTTCAGGATATTTCATAATAATAAAAGCTTTATTGCAACTTATAATCTTAATGTAAAAGAGAATAAAACTTTTATTGCATTCAGCAATCATTTCAAACAAAAAAATTTGCCTGTGCCTGAAATTTTGTTTGTGAATGATGAAACAACTACTTATCTGCAACAAGACCTTGGCACTGTATCGTTGCTTGATGTTTTAGAAAAGTACGGGCACTCAGATGAGGTATTTGATTTGTATAAAAAAAGTCTTTACAGCCTTGCGCAATTACAAATTAATGGTGATAAAGGTTTGGATTATGATATATGTTTAACTGCAAAAGAATTTGGCAGGCAGGCAATACTCAGCGATCTTTTATATTTCAAATATTATTTTTTAGATACGCTTCAGTTGCCTTACGATAAACAGACAATGATGGATGATTTTGATGCGCTCTCTGTTTATCTCACCAGAACGAAATATAAATATTTTATGTTTCGCGATTTTCAAAGCCGAAACATAATTATTAATAATGATGAAGTTTATTTTATAGATTTTCAGGGTGGCATGAAAGGCGCTTTGCAATACGATGTAGCCAGTTTATTGTGGCAGGCAAAAGCGCAATTAAGTGTTGATTGGAAATTGCGCCTGGTATATTATTATCTCGATGTTATTGATGAGCTTTTGCCAAAGCCTGTTGATAGAAATGTTTTTATTGGTCAGTATGATGGTTATGTATTGATACGCCAGTTGCAGGTGTTAGGCGCTTATGGTTTCAGAGGATTGTTTGAACGCAAATCGTATTTTTTAACAAGTATTCCATTTGCTCTGAAAAATTTGAAAAGCTTTTTACAAAACAGCCACGTAGGAATTATAACACCGGAATTAAGCCGCATGCTTGAAGTTATTACAACTCCGGAAATTATTAGCCGTTTTCAGCCTTTTCAATCTAATGAAGAAACAAATCTTGTTGTTATCATCAACAGTTTTTCATACAAAAAAAATATTCCTGCAGATGAAAATGGTAATGGCGGCGGATTTGTATTTGATTGCAGAGGATTGCTTAATCCCGGCAGATTTGATGAGTTTAAAACATTAAC
>JAICKT010000580.1 GCA_025927795.1 Parafilimonas sp.
GTCTTTTGCACGCATGCCATGATAACTCAAACGTAAATATTCATCGCACAAAGCATTTATATCGGTTGGTTCTTTTATGCCTTTTGTTTGCTTTGAATGTTGCAACATTCCTTTTACAATAGCATCTGCACGTTTGCCATGATGATTTATTTTTTCTTCGTTTTCTATAACATCATCTGCAATCGTTTTTACTTCATCAATGTTTCCTTTATCAACTTCATCTTTTAATTCCTCAAGCAATTCTTTATTAACATCAGAAAAATTATTCACAAAGTTCAACGGGTTTTGTATCTCGTGTGCAATGCCTGCAGTAAGTTCTCCGAGCGAAGCCATTTTTTCTGATTGAATGAGTTGGGCTTGGGTGGATTTGAGTTCGATAAGCGTTCTTTCTAAAATTACATTAGCTCTTTGTTTTTGTTTGCCATGCCGATAGAGAATTAGTGATATTAATAAAAATATAAACAATGCACCTAGTAAAGAAAATAATTGAACCCGCTTTTCATATTGCAATTGACGGGTCTCCATTTCCTGACGCTGGGATTGTTCATTAAGAAGCAGCGAGATAAGGGTTGAACGTTGCTCTGCTGATTGGTCTTTTGATACAATAAGCGTCTGCATATAAAAAAGCACGCTGTCTTTCAGCCCTTTCTTTTGATAAAGTTCTTTTAGCATAGTAGCAGCTATCTCAGATTGCCGTACATCCTTAAATTTTTCATTCTGACTTTTGGGTAATGCTTTTTTTGCAAAGTAAATAGCAGAATCAATGAGGTTCTTTTGTAGGTAAAAATTAGACAGGACATTAAATGAATGTTGTGAAATGTAAATGTCCCCATAGTTGTGATAAATATTCATTACTCTATTGAAATATTTTTCTGCTTCTGCAACTTTATGCTTTCTTAAATAGATATCTGCTAAAGAAGAAATATTAAACTCATTATCGGACCACAGTGCATCAGCTTTCAATCCGAATGGAAGAGCAGAATCAAGAATATTGAGATAGGTGTAATTTACACAAAGCGTCGCGTAACAGAAGTGAAGCCATTTAGATTTCATTTGTATCGCTGTTGGTAATACTTTCAAAACATAGTCAATGCATAGTCTTGGATATTGCTGGTCTTCTAATGTCCATGCGATCAATAAATTACAGGCAATGATATTGTCTATATCTTTTTGCTTTTCAAATAAAGGCAAGGCTTTCAATGCATAATGCATGCCCTGCGCGGAAGCGCCGGATAACCTATAATAAAAGGCAATTGCATTAAGGCAAAGTGCTTCTCCTTTTAAGTATTTCAATTCTTTTGATAATTGAAGTCCCCGCTCTGCATAAATAAGCCCTGAATCCAAACTGTAGAGCGCATAATCAAGTGTAAGCTCCTGCAATATCAAAACCCTATTTGTATCTGCTTTGCTAACAACCAATGCCTTTTGTAAACTATCAATAGTTGATTGGGCTGGCAAGTGGCTTACCCATAAAATAAATAGCAATACAACAAGAATCTTTTTCATTGTTATGATTTTAATACAAATGATTAGGCAGCAGAATGCTAAACGTCGTTCCTTCACCCTCTCTAGTTTCTACTTTTATTTCCCCTCCATGTGCTTTGATAATATCATAACTTAAACTCCATCCCAACCCTGTTCCTTCGCCTGTTGGTTTTGTTGTAAAGAATGGTTGAAAAATTTTATCAATAATATTTTGCGGAATACCGTTGCCGTTATCGCTTACTCTTATCTTGACCTCACCCCAACCCCTCTCCAAAAGAGAGGGGCTTTTAGTCGCGACGGTTATAAGTGGTTTATAATTTTCATCAGCGGTCTTTTGTTTTTCTGAAACAGCATAGAATGCATTGTTGAATAAATTTAATAACACTCTTCCAATATCCTGTGGTACGATATTTATTTTACCAATCGTTTCATCAAAATCTGTTTTTATTTCTGCATTAAAGTTTTTGTCTTTTGCACGCATGCCGTGATAGGAGAGACGAAGGTATTCATCGCACAAAGCATTTATATCTGTTGGTTCTTTTACACCTTTTGTTTGTTTTGAATGTTGCAGCATACCTTTTACAATTGCATCAGCACGTTTGCCATGGTGATTTATTTTTTCTTCGTTATCTATAACATCTTTTGTAA
>JAICKT010000209.1 GCA_025927795.1 Parafilimonas sp.
TAATTTTTTAAAACATACTTTATTAAAATGAATACCGTATTTAGCATCGGCTTTTAAAAAGTCGGAAAAACCAAAGCTTTTTATTTCCACATCCAATTATCCAATAACTGCTTGCCAAAGCAAAACCAATGTTCTATGACCAAGATATTCGAATTCAATCATCGCGGAGAAAAGATCCGCTCTGTTGCCATTTTTAGTTTTGAAAAATCAAAATGTTCTGTAATGGTAATGCCATATGCTCATAAAGAAGAGCTGGGTAAAACAATTGTAATAACACGAGACAATCGCAATTGGATAAGTGAAGCGCCAATTGCACGAGATTTCAGGCTTACTTATTTAAACATTCTCAACGAGCTTGATCACTTGCGGATTGAGTATGAGAATTCAAATTAGTTTATAGTTACAACGTCTTGCACTTTATTCAAAAGATTTATTATAAAAACAGATGCACAATTGAGTTTTGCATCAGTTGTTATGTTTATAAAAAGCATAATTGTTTATAATTTTTATTTTAGAATTTTAGTAATAAACATCAATTCCTGCGGTCGCGTAAAGCCCGTGCTATTATGTTAATAGTAATATTTTATATGAAAAGAAAGTTAAATCAAAAGCCTTTTCTCTTTGGGAGTATTTAGTAAGGCTGCTCTTCATTTCTGGCATAATTCTAACTTCGTTATCACTATGAACAATACAATCAACATAACCGATAACACAAATGAGTTGAGATTTGAAGCGCCTGTTGGAAACGATATCGCATTTATAAGTTATCGCTGGGAACATGGCAAACTTGCATTAATGCACACAGAAGTTCCTGAACAGGCAGAGGGAAAAGGCATTGCTTCGCAGCTTGCAAAATTTGCATTTGAGCAGGCAAAACAACAACAAAGAAAAGTACTGGTATTTTGTCCGTATGTATCGGCATGGTTAAATCGTCATCCTAAATATAGAGAGTTTGTAGAAAAAGATTATAATGATAAACTTAAATAATCTTTCTTTTCTTTACTGTTAACTTGAATATTAAAACACTATTTAAAACTCCTCTTTAGGGGCTGGGGGTTTTATGAAATATTACATTATTGCAGGTGAGGCAAGCGGCGATTTACATGGCAGTAATCTTATTAAAGAATTGCAGCAGCTCGACAGCAATGCAAACATTCGTTGTTGGGGCGGAGATATGATGCAATCAACGGGTACAACATTGGTAAAGCATTACCGCGATTTAGCGTTTATGGGTTTTGCAGAAGTGATAATGAATTTAAAAACGATTTTAAAGAATTTAAAGTTTTGCAAAGAAGATATTCTAAAATTCAACCCCGCTGTTTTGATATTGATAGATTATCCAGGCTTTAATTTACGCATCGCAGAGTGGGTGCACCAACTCAAAAATCAAAAATCAAAAATCAAAACTGTATTTTATATTTCTCCCCAGGTTTGGGCATGGAAAGAAAGCCGTGTGCCGAAGATGAAAAAATATATTGACAAGATGATTGTAATTCTTCCGTTTGAAAAAGATTATTATAAAAACAAATGGAACTGGAATGTTGATTATGTCGGTCATCCATTAGTGCAGGTGGTTGATGAATTTAAAAATAGCGAGCAGTCAACAGTAAACGGTAAACAAGAAACTGAGAACTCAAAACTGAAAAATCAAAATTTAATTGCTTTACTTCCCGGCAGCCGCAAACAGGAAATTTCAAAAAAGCTTCCTGTTATGCTTGAAGTAAGTAAAGCATTTCCGCAATTCCAGTTTGTATTGGCAAAAGCGCCTTCTGTTGATGATGAATTTTATGCGGGTTTCATGCAGCGTTATACAAATGTTTCATCCGTTTGCAATAAAACGTATGAGCTTTTAGCACAATCAAAAGCAGCACTCGTTACAAGCGGCACAGCAACTTTAGAAACAGCTTTGTTTGGCGTACCTGAAGTTGTTTGTTATAAGGGTAGTAACATCAGTTATCAAATTGCAAAACGTCTTATCAAAATAAAATATATAGCACTCGTTAATTTAATCATGAATAAAGCCGTGGTGAAAGAGTTGATTCAAAATGAACTGACAGTTGAAAATTTAAAACAAGAATTATCTGAATTACTTTTTAATGAAAAAAAACAGCAACAACTAAAACAAGATTATGCAGATTTAAAAAATATTTTATCTGCCGGTGGTAATGCTTCTGCCAATGCAGCAAAAATTATTTATGATTTCATTTCAGCATAATCTTAACAAACCGCTAATGCAGTTTTTGTGTTAATTTATCATCAATAAAAAATAATGAAAAAAATATTTTTATTCTCTTGTTTACTTGCTGCTATTACAATTTCTTCCTGCGCGCAACAACAGGTACAACAAAAGTTTGCTGTTACTAAAACAGATGCTGAATGGAAAAAAATTTTAACGCCCGAGCAATTTGCCATTGCCCGGAAAGCAGATACCGAGCGCCCCTTCACTGGCAAGTATTGGGATAATCATGAAAAAGGAACTTATTATTGTGTGTGCTGTGGTGTGCCTTTATTCAGCAGTGAAACAAAATTTGAAAGCGGTACAGGTTGGCCAAGTTTTTATGCTCCTCTTAATAAAAAATATGTTGGCGAAAGAGAAGATAACTCTTTGGGTGTTATACGCACAGAAGTTTATTGCACCAATTGCGGTGCGCATCTTGGTCATGTATTTAATGACGGACCTGCGCCAACCGGCTTACGCTATTGTATGAACTCCGCATCCTTAAATTTTAAGAAACAATAAAGCTGTAGGGTGAACTGAAAAAAAAATTGTGCTAAACCTTTGCAGTTTTAATTAATATTTAGATATTTGTCTAAATATACAATCGTTTAAATGAATATTATTTTTAAAGCACTGAACGATGCAACACGACGGCAAATACTTGAGATGCTGCAGAAAAAAGATTTAACGGCGGGTGAAATTGCAGATAAGTTTAATATTTCTTTCCCAAGTATTTCGCACCATCTTGATTTATTAAAACAGGCAAAACTTGTTACCACAAAAAAAGAAGGGCAGTTTGTTTACTATTCACTTAACACTACTGTAATGGATGATATTTTAAAATGGATAATGCAGTTAAAAACCAAAAAAAAATAATTGTATGAATATGTTTTTACGCAGGATAATTTGGCTGATAATGCTGGTACCTGCAATATATCTTGCCATATTATGGAAGCAGATTCCGCCAAGCGTTCCTATGCATTTTGATCTTAAGGGCAATGTTGATAGTTACGGGACAAAACGCGATCTGCTAATCCTCATTTTATCGCTCACAGCCTTAAATGCAATTATGTATTTAGTTGTTTCAAACATTTATAAAATTGATCCAAGAAAAAATGCTGCACAAAATAAGGATCGCCTTAAAAGAATTGCGTTTGGCGTATCGCTGTACCTTTCAGCAATATGGATAATGCTGATTTATGAAATAGCGCACAACGATGTAAGCATGACTATGAAATTTGTTTTTGTTGCCATGGGTTTATTGTTTGCTTTACTGGGTAATAACATGTATAACATCAAGCCAAATTATTTTGCAGGGCTGCGTTTGCCATGGACACTTGAAAATGAAGATAACTGGAGAAGAACACATCATCTCGCAGGAAGACTTTGGTTTTTTGGCGGATTAATTTTTGCAGTTATAACTTTTTTTATAAATAACAACCTGATTGGTTACATTGCCATAAGCATGTTGACAGTACTTATTATTATACCTATATTTTATTCATACAACATTTATAAAGAGTCAAAAAAAAGTGAGGCATGAAAATTAAGTTTATAATTTTTATCATATTAATCTTATCGTATAACGTTTTAAATGCACAGGCAGATCTCACCGGCTTATGGAACGGAACATTGAAAATTGCTGGAGATATTCATCTTGTATTGCATGTTTCCAAATTGCAGAATGGCTTATATGAAGGAATGCTGGATAGTCCCGATCAAAATGTATCAGGTATTAAATGCGATAAAGTTGAGGTAAATACAAGCGTGCAGGATACTATAACACTCACCTTCACCATCACTAAAATAAAATTAAGCTATTCGGGTAAACTGGTAAACGATTCCACTTTAAGCGGCATGTTTACACAAGGCATAAATGTTCCGCTCGACTTTCATCGCACAGGCGTACCATACACAGCAAAAAATATTATTCGCCCGCAAACACCAAAGCCTCCGTTCCCATATAAAAGTGAAGATGTAATTTATAATGGAAACGGATTGCAATATGGTGGCACCATTACAATACCACAAGGCAACGGAAAATTTCCTGCGGTGTTATTAATTACCGGCTCCGGCGCACAGGACCGTGATGAAACTATTTTTAATCATAAACCATTCGCCGTTATTGCAGATGCATTAACAAGAGATGGGTTTGTTGTTTTGCGTGTTGACGACAGGGGGATAGGTAACAGCACAGGAGATTTTGCAACATCAACAACTGCAGATTTTGTAAAAGATGTAAATGCTTCGTTTGATTATCTTAAATCACGATCTGAAGTAAATGATAAAAAGGTTGGTTTGCTTGGTCATAGCGAAGGCGCTATGATTGCACCGGTTGTTGCATCGCAAAGAAAAGATGTTGATTTTATTGTTTTGCTTGCTGCGCCTGGTGTAAAAATAATTGATCTGATGACGGAACAAAATGCTGCTGTTTTAAGGTCAGCAGGTGTACCTGCAGCAGCAGTTGAAAACTTTAAGCCGATTTATAAACAAGTTGTAACTGCAATTATAAATGCGCCAGACACACCAACTGCAAGATTAAATACGTTGCAGATTATAAATAATTGGTATGCAAAAACTGATACGGCAACATTGCGCGTTTTAGGTTTTGTTTCGCCGGATTATAAAGAACAATATGCAAAAACAATGGTAGCTGCTCTTTCGGGTGCATGGTTTAAATATTTTATGCAATTTGATCCCGGGCCATATCTTTCAAATTTAAAAAAAGTAAAAGTGCTTGCATTAAATGGAAGTAAAGACATACAGGTTGTTTCTCAACAAAATTTACCTGCAGTTAATGCAGCTTTAAAGGAAGGCAAAACAAAAAATTTTGAAACAAAAGAATTGCCCGGCTTAAATCATTTATTTCAAACCTGTAATAAATGTACGGTGCAGGAATATGGCGAATTGCAGGAAACCATTGCGCCCATTGCATTACAAACAATAACAGATTGGCTTAACAGGAATGTGAAGTGAAAAAAGCTATGAGCTTATTATATGAATTATCTCGCCCACGCATATCTTTCTTTTAACCAACCAGAAATTTTAGTGGGTAATATGATAAGTGATTTTGTAAAAGGTAAAAAGCAATTTGAATTTCCCGAAAACATCCACAAAGGAATTATGCTTCATCGCAGCATTGATGCATTTACAGATGAACATGAAATAACAAAGCAGGCAAAATTTTTTTTTAAGCCTGCTGTTGGCCTATATGCAGGCGCCTTTGTTGATGTTGTATATGATCATTTTCTCGCCTGCGATACAACTGAATTTAAAAATGATGATTTATTGCAATTTTCTTTATCGGTTTATAAAACACTTTCTAATTACGCAGATTTACTGCCTGAAAAATTTGCTTCAATGTTTCCGTATATGAAAAGAGATAACTGGCTTTATAATTACAGAACATTAAACGGAGCCGAAAAAAGTTTTGCAGGTTTGGCGCATCGCGCAAAATATTTGGAAACCTCAAATGCCGCATTCGATTGTTTAAAAAATAATTATCACGAATTGACACAATGTTACCATGCTTTCTTTCCTACCGTAAAAAATTTTGCTTACAAACAATTATATAATCATTGAAAAGTTCCGTGCATTATTTTAATTAGAAAACCTTTCAGAATTTAAAAGTGTGCCTTCGGATGAAATTTTTGCTGAATACCAGTTTTTGCTGTTCTGGAGCTTTACTTCGTAAGTAACACTCTGGTTTGTTGCATATTCTGTAACGCCGGTAATTTCGCAATCTTTATAGTTTCTTTTCAACGTCATAACAACGGGTGTTAAAAGATTTTTACCATCACTGTATTTCCATGAGCAAACGAAATTTCCTTCTTTACTATAAAGTATTTTTTCGAAATTCCCGTTTTCTGTAAAGCTCACAAAATAGCCCGTTTTATCATCGCTCCATTTTACATCGCTGGCGTTTGGAAACGTTTCATTAAATAATTTCAAAACTTTTGATGTAGGTGTTGCGGCAACAGAAATAACCATCATCATACAGGCAGCGTAGGAAATAATTTTTTTCATAACATTTATTTTTTATTGGTTTGATTGCATGAAATTATGCGTGTACACAGGCTGAGCCAAGTGCTTATACACCACTGGTTTGTTAAAGTACGTTAATGAAATTTTGATGAGTAATCGTTTACATCACTAAACCATATAATTTATGGTACAAAACCGGAGATTTTGCCATTGAACGTAGAATTTAGAATTATTGGAATTACATAAATATTGTTTGTTAAGTTGTGTTAATCTGCTGATGAATGGTGCAACCCTAAATCCCTAAAGAGACTTTATAAGCAACTTAAAAATATTCAGCTGTATTTAAAATTTAAAGAAGTTAATATTACAGCGTGCAAAGGGATTCAAAACTATTTTTGCTCTTTAAAAATTTTTGAAACAATAAATATGAGTAACGATAAAAACTCCCCTTTAGGGGCTGGGGGTATGGTTGAAGGCTTCGGTACAAAATATGTGCATGCAGGATCTGAACCTGATCCTTCAACCGGTGCTATTATGACGCCGGTTTATCAAACATCAACATATGTACAATCTGCGCCCGAAGTGCATAAAGGGTACGATTATTCACGTGCAGGAAACCCTACACGCACTGCATTGGAAAAAGCATGTGCTGAAATTGAAAATGGAAAATTTGGTTTGATATTTAGCAGCGGCGTAGCAGCAACAGATGCAGTAATAAGATTATTAAAACCCGGTGATGAAGTAATTGCATCAAATGATATGTATGGTGGAACGTTTCGTTTGTTTTCAAAACTGTTTGAAAAATTCGGAATAAAGTTTCATTATGTGAACATGTCTGAAACAAAAAATATTGAAGGCAAAATCAATTCAAACACAAAACTTATCTGGATTGAAACGCCAACCAATCCGCTGATGAATATTGTTGATATTGAAGCAGCAACTTTTTTGGCAAAACAGCACAATATTTTGGCTTGTGTTGATAATACATTTGCTTCTCCGTATCTGCAAAACCCCTTGGATTTAGGTGCAGATATAGTTATGCATTCTTCCACAAAATATTTAGGTGGACATAGTGATGTAATCCAGGGTTGTCTTGTAATGAACGATGAAAAACTTCGTGAAGATTTATATTTTATTCAGAAAAGCAGTGGCGCTGTGCCGGGACCAATGGATTGTTTTTTGGTTTTACGCGGTATAAAAACTTTACATGTGCGCATGCAAAGGCATTGCGAGAATGGTGAAAAGATTGCAAACTATTTACGCAATCATCCCAAAGTTGCAAAGGTTTATTGGCCGGGTTTTGAAGATCATCCTAATTATTCTATCGCAAAAAAACAAATGCGCGGTTTTGGCGGTATGATAAGTTTTGAATTAAAAGATGAAAGTGCTGAAACTTTAAAACGCGTTGTATCATCAACCAAAATAATTGCATTGGCAGAAAGTTTAGGCGGCGTTGAAAGTTTAATCAATCATCCCGCAA
>JAICKT010000215.1 GCA_025927795.1 Parafilimonas sp.
AATTGTAAAACATTATGGTCTGTTCCTGCTATTCAGGGATATTTGTCAGCAGCCATTTTTGGCAAGAACATTCTTGTTTTTTCAGCTGATGGAGGCAGAAATGGTTATTATAAGATTGATGCTGTTCATGCTACTTTATTGGATAACACCTCTGGTAAAATTATTGCTGAAAAAGATATAGCCACATACACTAAAAAAGCTCTCACAGATATCTTTGTACTTACTGACTCAGCTAACAACTTTAAAGACTTAATACTGCGTTCTACTGAGCTGGAGAGACTAACAATATTCGAGCTATTTAATATAAGCGAAGACTTTGGTTATACAGATAACCTTCAAGCAATTAGTTTAGATGATAATCTCAACATCAGTACAAATACATTGGATGTTACTGGGATACAGAAAGCTCAGTTTTTAGGATGTACTTGTAATAATAACAATGATATATTTCTTGCTTCCATTCAAAATAATTCTATAAGCGTTAGCAGGTACGATGCTGCCACTTCTAAAATTGCAGCAAGTGTAACGGCTGCATGTAATTTTGAGCACGATGTGGTCAAAATAGATGGTGAAGTAAAAGAGCATCAAAATAATATATGGCTTGCATGTGGAATTGACGAAGTAAAAAGAACAGCCTCGTCATTAGTTACCGGGGTTTTCAATTTTGATAATAAAAGCGGACTCATTAAACAGGACCTTCTGGATAAAGATTATTTGAAAGGGTATGCTGAAAAGACGAGTCATTTGCGCATTATTGGCACTCAATTCTATAATGATAAATTGATTGTTATTAAAGAGTTTAATACCCCCGATCGATCTGCTATAAGTAATACTCCTTATGTAACTTATGGTCCTGTCATTGTTTCTGTTTATAGTTCAGCAATGAAGCTCTTGAAAGAAGTTTCAGCAGATGAAAAAATAAGCGAGTTCTACAGCTTACCTAGTGCTTATTACAAACTAATCGATAACCATTTGTACATGTTTTATAATTCAACAAGGTTGTCCGGTATTCGCTCAATATATCAGGTAATTAATGTTGATGATTTCTCTGTATCTGATCCAAAACAAATTAAAATTGATGATGCAAAGCTAAATATGCTGCTATTCAGCCCGGGAACAATTTGGTTCAATCATACAGCATTACTTCCATATGCAGAGCAAAACATGATCGCTCCAAATAAAATGGTTACAAGGTTTAAGGCCGTAGATTTCTAGTATGATATTATAAAGCCACAGATGCACGCTCAAATTTGTCAGTTTAAAGTACCATTAATCAAAATTAGCTAAAGGTTTTTTTTATAATGATGCGTCTTTAAATGTAGCAGTGTCTCTAAGAGACCATTGCTTATTTAAGCAAGTATTCGTTAAATGACAACTGGTGTAAATTTCAGTATTCGAGAAAGTCTGTGCAACCGGTAAATCAAAAGTAATTGACTTAATATTTGTAAAAACAGGATTTTTGATCAGTTCAGCTGCAAATTCAAATCCATTATTAGTTTTAATATTTACGTTGCTATATTCCTTATGCAATGTGGAGAAAAAAAACGTAAACCTAACGACTGAATCATTTTTCTGTCGAAAGCTCTTTAACACTAGAGGACTTCCTTCAACCAGAGTAAGGTTACCAGATGAATCATATTCTTCATTATAATCGTATGTTTTAGTTGAGGCAAAAAACTTGTATGATTGCAAGTTACCATTAGGATAAAAATAATAAGCCCCTACAATTACAGAGTCTTTTGATTTGTCAACCAGCTGAGTAATAGTTCCATCTTTTGCTCGGTCGTTGACTTGCAGACGGCTACTATCATTCGTTAAAAGTTGGGAAAGAGTAATCTCACAATTATTACTAGTCTTTTTTTTAGGCTCTTCTGAACATGAATAAAGAATGCCTAAAACCATAATTGAAAAATAAATTTTTTTGCATTTCATTTTATTACTTGTGTGTTGTTAATATTTCTTTTGATAACCTTTCCACACTGGACTTGTATCCTGTGCAGGATCAGAAGTAGTTTCCCAAGTAGAATCGTTCTTTTTTCTTTGGTTAGTCGGACCAAAATTTACAACTTCTCCAGGTTTAATCCCTGGCTTTGGATAATTTTTAGTTTGGGTGCTATTATCAGTTGGGAGGTTGTTAGTTTCAGGATAGTCTTTTTCATATTGTTTTAGCTTTCTAAGTTTATCTACCAGCCCCGGAAGTGTTTTTGTATCTAGCTTGAGATCGTAAGGATTCATTCCTAGAGTAGATACATCAATCATACTCATTAGCTCTTTAAAGTTTAATTTAATATAGGTTGCATTTGGGTTTGGTTTATCAGCAGGAGATTCGCTGGGGTCACCGCCGTTCCCAAAAAGTATAAAATTGTAGGAAAAGCTACTTACTGGTCGATTATCAGGCTTAGGCGGACCAGGAATATAAGCATAGCCAGTATTAGATATCTCTGTACTGGGAACAATTCCTTCCTCCGATATCTTGTGCGTTTCGTAAGTAACCAATATACCGTTACCCAAGTTGCCTTCACTTGTATAATAAGGTATTATGCCGCTATGTACATGCCAACCTGACTCCCTACTTTTATCATAAACGGCGTATTGATTTGTTTTCACTAAGTTTCCCCAATGATCATACATTTCTTCAGTGATTACTTTGTAATATTTTGCCTCCCTTCCATCTTGGTCAACGTTTGCCATCGGACTATTTGAGGAAAATTGATATGGTGTCAAAGATGCATATTTTTTCTGCAACGGGTCACTGCTCAAGAATCTTCCTATTCGTGGGTTATAAATCCTAAAACCATAATTATACTCATTGCCTTGCCCATACGGCTCATTATCCATTTCCTTTCCGTTAAACCCATACCGATATGTAGATTTAAACGTTGTATCTCTTCCCGGCATCTCCATTCCGAAAGGATAGTAATCATTTACTCCTTAATTCAAAGAGCCATAATATTTTCACCGAATAAATATAGTTGCTTTTTATGCAAAAAATTGCAATTTCAAACCACTTTTCAACACTACTTTCATTTGATTTAATCTATAAAACCGCATTTAGCTCTCAGCTTAAAACGCTTGCTCAACAACATTCTGTCTTTATCCTTTAAAACTAAACACTGTAAAGCGCATTCAGTAATAACAACTATACATGTAAAAATGAGTTTTCTTCGTATTTGCTTCGTACCATCTTCGTACCATGTTCGTATTTGTTCGCCCCGCAGGCGAAGATGATACAGAGAAAAGACGAAGAAGAAGCTAAGAAGCTGAAGTGAAGCTTTTGTTTTAACCTTCATTAATTCTTTCCATAGCATTCTGTATAACTTAAACCGTGATAAATAGAAAACTTGCTGTCTCCATTGTAATTAAACTACTTATTCACCTACCTGCAAACAATTCTTAAAAATCAAAACCTTCTTCCCTTTTTCATTTGTTTATATTAGGTTTGCTGCCACTTTAAAAAACCAGAACCAATCTAAAAAAATTTTACATGAGCTTTAAGCGCGTTAATAACATTACAGGCTGGGTGGTTTGCCTTATTGCCTGCACCGTTTTTATAATGACAAGCGAAGCAGGCGGCAGCTTGTGGGATTGCGGTGAATTTGTAAGCAGTTGTTTTAAAGTGCAGATTCCGCATCCGCCCGGTGCGCCTTTATTTGTTTTAATAGGCAGAGTTTTCATCGTGCTGTTTGGCAACAATCCGCTCACTGCAGCAAAAGGTGTAAATGTAATGAATGCACTTGCCAGCGGTTTTACCATTTTATTTTTATTCTGGACGATAACACATTTTGCACGCCGTATTGCTTTAGGCGGAAGTCGCGATAACAGTCAGCTAACAAAACTTCAGTTAATAACAATTATGGGTGCAGGTGCTGTTGGCGCTTTGGCTTATACTTTCACTGATTCTTTTTGGTACAGCGCTGTTGAAGGCGAAGTTTATGCAATGAGCGCTTTATTTACGGCTATTGTATTTTGGGCAATTTTAAAATGGGAGCATATAGCCGATGAGCCAGGTGCAGACAGGTGGATTGTACTTATATTCTTTTTAATGGGATTATCTATTGGTGTGCATTTACTCAACCTGTTAACTATTCCTGCGCTCGTATTGGTTTATTATTTCCGCAAACGCGGGCATTTTAATTATGCTACAATCAGAAAATACTTTTTATGGTGTGTAGCCATTGGCGGCATATTGGGATTTATTGTTGCTTTAATAGGTGCAAGTGCCGCTTCTGATAGTTCGCGCGGTATTCCAATGAATGCAACTGTTGCAGGTTTAATAATTTTTGGTGCAGCAGCAGCTATTGGTATTTTATATGGCGTTGAAGCCATTGACAAAGACAAGAAAGATTACTATGGCGGCGCTTATATTTTTCTTGTTATAGGAGTTGTGCTGGTTGGAGTTGTTCAGGTAGCTGTAATTCAACTCTCAATAAAAGCAGCAGGATACTTCGACATTTTTGCGGTTAACTCAATGGGTCTTCCTTTTTCTTCAGGCTTTGTATTCTTCTTTGTTTTAGTAGGAATATTAATATGGATGGGGCTGCGTTTTGCCGCAAGAAGAAATTGGTATTACATGCGTTTGGGTTTGTGGTGTCTTGCTTTTATGTTTGTTGGTTATAGCTCGTATGTAACTACACTTATACGCAGCAATGCTAATCCGGCAGTTGATATGTATAATGTTGATAATCCAATGAGCCTTGTGGGTTATCTCAGCCGTTCCCAATATGGAGACTGGCCTATTTTATATGGTCAAAAGTTTACTGCGCAGCCTGTTGATTCAAAAGAAATTTATACTTATGAAAAAGGCAGTAACGGCAAATACATAAAAACAGTAAACAGCTACAATTACGTTTATAAAAAAGAAGATGAAATGATTTTCCCGCGCATGTGGGATGCAAGCAATGACCAGGGACATGCAGATTATTATGCCATGTTTATGGGTATTCGAAAAACGCAGGATGGAAAGTATGAGCGTGACCCAACATTCATGGATAATATTCGCTTCTTTGTTTCTTATCAAACTTATTTCATGTACCTGCGCTATTTCTTCTGGAACTTTAGTGGTAAGCAGGATGACTTACAGGGTTTGGCAACAGGTAATGTGCGTGACGGAAACTGGATAACAGGAATCTCTTTTATTGATAATTCGATGTATGGTGATCAAAGTTTGTTACCCGATAGTCTTAAACATAATAAAGCGCATAACACTATGTTTATGCTGCCATTTATTCTTGGGCTTATAGGCATGTTCTATCATTTTAAGAAAAAAGGCAGCGATGCATTAATAACATTTATGCTGTTCTTCTTTACAGGCTTTGCGATTATTATTTATTTAAACCAGGCAGGTTATCAGCCACGTGAACGTGATTATGCTTTTGCCGGTTCATTCTATGCATTTTCAATTTGGATAGGGCTTGCTGTTCCATATTTTATTGAGCTTGCAAAAACATGGGATCAAAAATTATTAAAATCTATTCTTGTTGGTGGCGGTGTAACGGCAGCTTTATTTTTATTGGGTGGTGCAGCAGCAGGCGGTGGTGTAATGTTAGGAATTGGATTTGCCGTTTTATTTGGCGCTGTTGCAGCCGGCATTCCATATATACTCAAAAATGTTAAAAGCGGAACAAGCATCGCATATACTGCAATTTTTCTTTCATTATGTGTACCCGCTTTAATGGGTCAGCAGGAATGGGATGATCATGACAGAAGTAAAAAGCAAATGGCGAGAGATATTGCAAAAGATTATCTCGAAAGTTGCGCGCCTAATGCTATTCTTTTCACTTTTGGTGATAACGATACTTACCCGCTTTGGTATGCCCAGGAAGTAGAAGGTATAAGACCGGATATTCGTGTAATCAATACAAGTTTGCTTGGTACAGATTGGTACATTAATGAACTTCGTTATAAAGTAAATCAGAGTGCGCCTATTGACGTTATAATGCCGCCGGATGCTCTGGAAGGCAATAAACGTGATGTTGTTTTCTTCAATGCCAATCCGCAATTTCCTGAAGATCGTTATTACGATTTATACCAGATGATGAAAAATTATGTAGGCACCGACGCATCACTTGTACAGGCGCAAAATGGTAATACTTACAATACATATCCTGTACACAAAGTTGCAATTCCCGTTGATAAAAAAGTAGTGGAAGCAAATGGAACTGTTAATCCAACAGACAGCGTGGTAGATGCAGTTAGGTTTACAATTCCAAAAGATAATTTGCTAAAGAATGATCTTGCAATTTTAATGGTGATTGCAGCTAATAAATGGCAGCGCCCTATTTATTTTACGATGTCTTACGATGATCTTGGTTTTGGAAATTTTTTAAGAAGAGATGGACTTTCTTACCGGTTGGTTCCTGTGGAAGGCTCAACTGTAAATACAGATTGGTCTTATAATGTATTCATGAAAAAATTTGGTTTTGGCAATGCAAATATTCCCGGTGTTTATTACGATGAAGAAAACCGCAGACATTTAAACAGCATTCGCAGAGCAGAAGTTGATATTGCATTTGACCTCATCAATAAAAACAAAAAAGATTCTGCGAAAAATATTTTGGAACGCGCAGATAAACAAATGCTGCAACAGAATTTTCCTTATGGTATGACGAGCCGCGGCAACGATCACGATCAACTTTCTCTTGCAGTTATGCAGGCAGCTTATCTTGCAGATGATAAAACGCTTGCAGAAAAAGTTGGCAGGTCAGTAAAAACAGATTTGCAGCAGCAAATGAAATATTATAATTCGCTCGATGGATGGCGTGCAGATAATTTAGCTTACGAAAAACAGAATGCTGAAGACTTATTGAATAAGCTAAACCAGATGCAGCAAATGTTTAATGCAAAAAATCCTGCACTCGAAAATGGAAGTATAATAAAATCTGTTGATAGCGGAGACAGTGCACAACCGACAGATTCAACAAAATAAATGAAGTGAACCCACATTTGCGAAGTGTGGGTTCACTTTGGTTTAGTTTATCCACATTAGCTGCCAGTACATTTTTACAATACAACGCCTTACTATTTTTGTTTTAATGATAACGCCCGTAATAATCTGGCCTTGTGTATTAGGTGCTGTAGCCTTAATTCAGATATATTATTATCTTTTTGTTTTTAACAAACTGGCGAATTATACTACACAGGAAAAAGACGCATCGCAGGAGTATCCTGTTTCAGTAATTATTTGCGCAAAAAACGAAGCAGAAAACCTTGTAAAAAATTTACCTGGTATTTTAGTGCAGGATTATAAAACCACGCACGAGATAATGATCGTGAATGATAATTCTACTGATGAATCGAAATATATTTTAGAAGAATTTCAGCACTCATTCAAAGACCTTACAATAATTGCTTTAAAGCAGGAAGCGAAAGGCATTCCTGGAAAAAAGTTTCCGTTGTCTGTCGGCATAAAATCATCCAAACATGAAATTGTTTTATTAACCGATGCAGATTGTATTCCTGCGAGTGAGCATTGGATAAAAAAAATGCAAAGTGGTTACCGTACAGGCATTGAAATTGTGCTGGGCTATGGCGCTTATAAAAAATATCCCGGCATGTTAAATAAGCTTA